>CAYSHS010000065.1:5493-13273 GCA_964430845.1 uncultured Pirellulales bacterium
CCGCTCGGACCTGCCTGCGTCTCGATGCATAAATTAGCCTGGCGGATTATAGATAACCCGACTTCATGCACGATTTTATTCCTGTGAATTTTAATTAATCTTCCTGAACCGGCTCAAACTCGTCCTGGCTTGCGCCGCAATCAGGACAAACCCAATCCTCCGGAAGATCTTCAAAAGCGGTTCCCGGCTCGACACCATTGTCCGGGTCTCCCTTTGCCGGATCATATATGTATCCGCAAAGAAGGCATTCGTATTTCATTGTCCAAACTCCATAGATTGATTTTTCACAATTCCTGTAACTTTTCACTTAAAGTAACTATATGACTATATTCTTCTTTTATTATCGCGTCAATTTTTTCTTTTCCTGCTTTTTGTGAAACCGACTCTCTCAGGCCGACATAGAAAGCAATCGAGTCTTTTTCCATTCCTACAGCCATTAATAAAACATCTCTCAGCGTCTTATGTTTATTCAGTAAATCAACCGGATTTGTTTTAATATCAAATACCTGATTGTCGGCCATGACCTGCAAATACATGTCTGCCTCGCCGTCAGGATCAAAAACAGGCGGATCTACCTCGGGACCAGAAAGCTCAGCCTGCATGGTTTTGAATGTCTTCTCATGCTCAACTTCCATAGCCGCAAGCTCAAGCAGCACTTCGCTCACCTGGGGGAACTTTTTCGCAGCGGCACGGTAAAATTTAGCCCCGTTTCTTTCTATTTCCATAGCCATTTCAAACACTTCGTTTGCGTTAAAAGGGATACTCATCTACTTTTCCTTTCAGTTTATAATCTGTAAAATTCTTATCTTATTTTTTCTCGGCAGTTGCTTCTGCTCTTTCTTCCTGAGACATTTCTGCCAGCTCCTCGACTTTCTTTATATCCAGGTTTAATCCTTTTGCCACGCGTTTTCCATAGTCTTTATCTGCTTTGTAGAATAAAGCTGTCTGGCGCAACTGAATTCTTTTTTGCGCGCCGCAGAGGTGACTTACAATATTTCCAATCAGATGCTCACGGTCCGGATCAGTCATAACATCCCGGTATAAATTCCCCGGCTGTACGAAATCATCATTCGGATGCGTAAAAGGAAACCTTGCCGCCTGACCTGAAATTTCAAACGGGGGTTCTAAAAAAGCAGGCTCAGGTGCAGGGCCGTCAAAACTGTTTGGCCAGTAGTTCGGGCCTCCGCCGCTGTTATTATCTACACGCATAAAACCATCCCGCTGGTAGCTGTTTTCCTGCGCGCCTTTTGGCGAATTTACCGGAATAAGATGGTAATTCGGACCAAGGCGATGAATGTGAGTATCGTGATACGAGAATATTCGAGCCTGTAACATCTTATCGGGTGAGACTGCAATTCCCGGTACGACATTACCCGGACAAAACGCGGCCTGCTCAACTTCTGCAAAGTAGTTTTCCGGGTTCCTGTTAAGAACGAGTTTACCGACTTCAATCAGGGGAAAATCACCATGAGGCCAGACTTTTGTTATATCAAAGATATCAAATCGATAATCTTTTGCCTGTTCAGGTGTCATTATTTGCATTTTCAGCGTCCAGCTTGGATAGTTGCCTTTTTCAATAGCATTATATAAATCCCGTGTAGCGTGATTCGGATCTGCGCCCGATAAATTTCCCGCTTCCTCGCGTGTAAGATTTTTAATTCCCTGGTCAGTTTTGAAATGATACTGTACCCAGAAATACTCACCTTTTTTATTGTACCATTTATATGTATGACTGCTGTAGCCATTCATGTTTCGGTAAGTAGCAGGTGTGCCGCGGTCAGAGAACAGAATAGTAACCTGGTGAATAGATTCGGGTGTCAGAGAGAGAAAATCCCAGAACATATCGGGATCAGGGCAGTTTGTTGCAGGATTTCGTTTTTGTGTGTGAATGAAATCCGGAAATTTCATAGGATCGCGGATAAAGAAGACGGGTGTATTATTTCCAACAAAGTCATAGTTTCCGTCTTCCGTGTAGAACTTAACGGCAAAACCTCGCGGATCGCGTGCGGCATCTGCAGAACCCTTTTCGCCGCCTACTGTGGAAAACCTGGCAAAAACTTCTGTCTTTTTTCCAATTTTAGAAAGAAATTTCGCCATAGTATATTTAGTGACATCGGAAGTAACCTCAAAATAACCTCCCGCTCCCGCTCCTTTGGCATGAACGACCCGCTCGGGAATACGCTCCCTGTCAAAATGTGCCAGTTTCTCTAAAAGGTGAGCATCCTGCATGAGTATTGGTCCGCGATTACCTGCCGTCATGGAATTCTGGTCGTCTCCGACAGGTATTCCGAATGCGGTTGTTAACTTATTTTTCTTTGAAGCAGCCATATTTTTTTCCCTTCCAAAAACTTTTTCATTTTTATATCATCTTATTCAATGTATTTTTAATACTGCTTTGAAAATTAAAACACTATGTTCCACTCGGAGCGGCCGGCGGTGTAAATACTCTCTGAGCTAATTCCCTATCGAGCATGAACATTCCACCCGGTGCGTTTTCCATTAACTTCAACTGCTTTACTAATTCGTCAGCAGAAGATTCTTCTTCGACCTGCTCGTTGACAAACCACTGCAAAAAGATGTTTGTCGCATGGTCTTTTTCCTTAATCGCCAAATCAACAAGGTCATTAATCAGGCTTGTAACTTTTTGCTCATGCTTACTGACTGCCTCGAAAGTCGCAAGAGGTGAATCCCACTTTGTCTGGGGACCTTCGATACTTTTTAGAAGCACTCTGCCTCCTCGTTCGATGATGAAATCATACATTTTCATTGCGTGAAACATTTCCTCCTGGGTTTGCACTCTCATCCAGTTGGCAAAGCCATTCAGGTTTAGTGATTTGAAATAAGATTCCATCGACAAATAGAGGTAAGCCGAATACATCTCGGCGTTCACCTGCTCGTTAAGAGCCTTTTCCATTTTTTTCGCAATCATTTTCTTATCCTTTCCATAACCCGTGAATATTACAATATTCTCGCGCACTGACAGCATTGGCTTTTATATTAAACACAGCTTCCGGAGCCATACCCGGCTTGAGAAATTGCCTGTATGCCTTGCCATCAGCGATAAGCTCAATCCATTCGATATAATGTTTTTCTTCCATAGGGTGAGGTACACTGCCGACCTTTACTTTGTAGCCGCCATCGATTTTTTCAATGACGGGAACGTGTTTTTCCTTTGCGGCATCCGTCGTGTTTTCCTTCAGAAGCTGCATTGGTTCGCCGCAGCAAACAAGCTCACCTGCTCCACCGTGAAGCACCTCTACTATATTACCGCATATGTTACATTTATATACTTGTAGTTTTTCAGCCATAGTTTTCCCCTTAAAATTAAAATTTTAATCAACAATATTCAGTTCTTTATGTTTTGCGAAAATATTATCCGCCAGCTTGTCAAGTGAATCGAAGTCACTGTCTTTCGGATGCCCTTTAATAATCACAGGCTCTAAAATTTCAGCCTTGAGATTCGACATCATCGATGTCAGTTGCTCGAGAGTTTTTCCGCCCCAGCCGAAAGAGCCTATGATTGCAGCGAATTTTGTTTTCGGCCTTAATGCGTTCGCAAGAAACGCTGCATAAGCAGCACACGGATGCGCTCCCGCCAATATAGTCGGCGTACCTATTACTATCGTTGCTGCATCAACCATTGAAATTGCAAGCTTACCGATATCGATAGTGGAAAGCTCGAACTGCCTGACCCCGATTCCTCTTTGAATCAGTGCTTCGACAAAATGCGACACCATTCTTGCTGTGCTGCCGTGCATGGAAACGTAGGCTATAACGACTTCATTTTTAACTATATCGGAAGCCCAGTCTTTATATGCATCGATAATAAATTGAGGTTTTTTGTGTACCGGGCCGTGACTTGGCGCTATAAAGTCTATTTGCAGCTTGCTGAGTTTTTCTATATTTGAATTAATTTGTTTCCTGAATGGCATCATAATTTCAGCGTAATAACGCTTTGCCGATTCATAAATGACAGCTTCGCCATCGACAAAAAGATTACTTGCAGCCATATGCGCACCGAAGAAGTCACAGGAAAACAGTATTTTGTCCTCTTTTAGATAAGTCCCCATAGTTTCCGGCCAGTGTACCCAGGGCAAATAGATAAATTGTAAAGTTTTATTGCCCAATGAAAGAGTTTCACCATCTTCGACTGTAATGAATTTCTCATCTCCGATGTCGTGCAGGTCCATCAGCATCTTTTTGCACATTGGGTTCGTCACAATTTTAGTATCGGGATATAATAATAGTATATCTATCAGGCTTCCTGAATGATCCTGCTCTGCGTGATGACTGATGATATAATCTATTTTGTCAACTTCGCACTGCATAAGATTATCCAAAAGAACATGCAATTGACTCGGATCAACTGTATCGAGCAGGGCAGTTTTCTCTGAGCCTTTAATGAGATATGAATTGTAGCTTGTTCCATCAGGAAGGGGGATCAATCTGTCGAAAAGTCTCGCGTCCCAGTGAATCGCTCCTACTTCATAAATATCTTTCAGAAACTTTCTCATCCTGTCACACCTTTCAGAGCTTCGAGAGCTTTTTCATAATCAGGCTCATTAGCTACTTCTTTGACTATTTGAATATACCTGATTACTCCTTCTTCATCGATAATAAAAACAGCTCTCGCAAGCAGCCGCAGCTCCTTTATAAGAACACCGAAATTTTCTCCGAAATCCGCTTTACGATAATCTGAAAGTGTTTGAAGATTTTTCACACCTGCGGCACCGCACCATCGTTTTTGTGCGAATGGCAAATCCATACTGATAGTTAATGCTGCTACTTTAGTTCCAAATGTCGCGACCTTTTCGTTAAATTTCCTAACTTCGATATCACATACACTCGTATCCAACGAATGAACTGCCACAATCAAGCACACTTTTCCACGAAAGGACGATAGCTTGACTTCTGTAAGGTCATTGGCCACAACTACAAAATCCGGAGCAGGGTCACCTGTCCTGACTTCCGTTCCGGATAAGGACATTGGATTGCCCTTTATTGTAACGACTCTATTGTCATCCATGATTACACTCCTTATTCCATGTTTTTCATCATTTATAAGCAAAAAGTCAGCCAGAATATATACCGCGAAACTGTTTTAGTAAAGACCTAAGTTTTTCGCGCAGGTTTATATTTCATTCGTACCTGACAATTCCATTTTTAGCCCCATTATTTCATTTTTAGAAATTTGTGGCTTCCAGCTCATAGTAAGCCTGTGGATGTGCGCAAGCTGGGCAAACTTTCGGTGCTTCTGTCCCTTCATGCACATAGCCGCAGTTTCGACAAACCCATCTTACGGGCTTTTCCCTTTTAAAGACACGTCCTTCTTTTATATTTTTGGCCAACGCAAGATAACGCAGTTTATGTCGCTTTTCCACAACTCCAATACTGCGAAAAACACCCGCGATTTCCTTAAATCCTTCTTTTTCCGCTATCTCAGCGAAGCCCGGGTACATGCTTGAGGTTTCGTAATCCTCACCACCGGCAGCATCTTTTAAATTTTCAAGTGTATTGCCAATAACTCCGGCGGGAAAAGCCCCTGTGATTTCAACTTCCCCGCCCTGTAAGAACTTGAACTCGCGCTTGGCATGTTCCTTTTCCTGGCTGGCTGTTTCCTCGAATATTGCCGCTATTTGCTCGTAACCATCCTTTCTTGCCTGGCTGGCGTAATATGTATAACGATTTCTCGCCTGTGACTCACCTGCAAATGCCGCTAATAAATTCTTTTCTGTCTGACTTCCCTTTAATTCCATTTTGTACCTCTCTTTCTTTTCAAGCATAAATTGCATATCCCTTCGAGATATACAGTTTTCCTTAAAACTTTGAATTTTTTACTAATATATGTTGGCAGCTTGATATCGTCAAATGGCTTGTGATGAAAATCGACAATTCTTTTGCACTTTATACACTTGAAATGCTGATGCTCATCTGTTTCTGCATCATAACGTCTTGCGTCACCTGAGCCTTCGACAATATTGGCCGCACCAATTTCATTTAATGTTATCAGCGTCCTGTTGACTGTATCAAGCGAAATACCCGGGAAATCCTGCCTGATTTTGCTGTACATCGTTTCAGCGGAAGGGTGCTCATCGGTCTTTAAGAGTTCCCGGTATATCGCCAGCCGCTGTGGAGTTACTTTCAGTCCTGTTTGCCTGCATTTTTTAACGAACCATTCAGCTTTTTTATCAAGCTCAGCGTTACTAATTGTACAGCTTTCTTTATTCATAGTAAAAACTATATAGGACTAACTCTTATTTGTCAACCAGTAATTTTATTTTTTCATAAAAAAAATAAACTGACAGTTGCCGAGAAATTCCATATTTTTTTTCTCTTCATCTCATTTGGGTTATTATATTTGATTATTTTGGGCTGTAAATCAGCAAATTCAATGTTTGGAATGAGTAAAAGGATATTTGAAATTAAGCAAAAAACCATATCCTTTTGGATTTATAGCATTAGAATCTTCGGCAATGAAAATAATAGTACACAGGTGACATACGAAATAACCGATATTTCCCATGTTTAAGGGGCAAATCACTGGAAGTATCGACGAAGGTTATACTACTTTATGAAGCTATCCTTGCACGGATTTCTTCCGCCTCCTGTGTCAATTGTCTGAGCCTATCGATATCCTTATCCATCTGGTTAAGCTGTCAAAGTCAATAGTCTTAAAATTTATGGTTACTTTACCCAAGTTAAGATTTGAACTTTTCAAAATTCTTATCACTCAGGCAATATCTGCTAAACCCAGTGAATCATTGAACTTATGTAATAATGTTTTGCGAATATTTTTGTGGTCGGCACTGGTAAGCATGGGGTCTTCAGTAACCATCTCGAAGGCATTTTTTCGGGCGAGAACCAATAAATCGTAATCATCGATAATATTCGCTATTTTAAGGTCAGGCAGTCCATGCTGCCTTGTGCTGAACATTTCACCGGGTCCTCGCAGTCTCAAATCGTGCTCAGCTATCTCGAAACCATCATTGCACCTTGTCATAACTTCGAGCCTGCTTTTAGCTGTTTCATTATCGGTTTCAGCAAATAAAAAGCAGTAAGATTTCGCTTCAGAACGACCAATGCGGCCTCTCAACTGGTGTAATTGTGCAAGTCCGAACCTGTCTGCGCCTTCTATAACCATGATAGTCGCATTCGGTACATCTACACCAACTTCAACGACGACAGTCGATACGAGCACGTCTATTTTTCCTTTGCGAAATTCAGCCATTATTTCCTGCTTTTTCTCGGATTGCATCTGGCCATGCAGAAGCTCGACCTTAAATTCAGGAAACACTTTTTTAGAAAGATTTATCCACTCATCTGTAGCCGCCCTGATGTCACCATTCTGTTCAACTGCTGTAATTCGGGGATAAACGAAATAAGCCTGCTTTTTAGCCCGAAGACGTTCGCGAATGAAATCATAAGCCTTCTGTCGGTCTTTCTGCTCTACCTGCCGAGTTACTACCTTACCTCTGCCGGGTGGAGAATGCCTTATGATGGAAACATCCAGGTCCCCGAACGCAGTCATCGCAAGGGTTCTCGGTATGGGTGTAGCAGTCATAACAAGGCAGTGCGGCGTAGTCTGCTTGCGAAGTCCGGCTCGCTGATGCACTCCGAATTTATGTTGCTCATCAATCACGACAAGACCCAAATTTTGAAACTCGATGTCACCCTGTAAAAGTGCCACTGTCCCGACAACTATGTTGATTTCTCCATTTTTTATTTTTTCGAGAAGCTCGGTTCTTTTTGAGCCGGTGAGTCCGCCTGTTATAAGAGTTCT
>CAYSHS010000066.1:0-13221 GCA_964430845.1 uncultured Pirellulales bacterium
AGAGAATTCGTGACATTTCTGCGTTTTTCTGCCAGTCTGCGCTCGGTTATATCGTGAAACATAACCAGGATGCCATGCTTGCCCTGATGCATGACAGAAGTAGCGGTAGTCTCAACTTCACTGATTGAGCCGTCGAGAAGTTTCAGTTTTATCTCTCTGGGTGGAACCCTCCGGTTTTGCTCGAAAAGTAATTTCACATCGTTTCGAGCCATCTGGACAGAATCAGGGTAAACAAAATCCCACATATATTTTCCAACTACTTCTTCGGGATTTTGAGCCTTTAATAGTCTTATCGCCGCAGTGTTTACAAATGCGATTTTCTCTTCTACTAAAACGCAAACGGATTCAGGGGAAAATTCGATCAAACTGCGATACTTTTCCTCGCTCTCCTGCACTGCCAGCTCAGCTTTTTTTCGCCTGGTTACATCCATCAGGGAAAATACCAAAAACTCAACGTTTTCTTCCTTATCCAGAATCGGAACCAGTGTCCAGTTCCAGTAAGTTGTCCCCCATTCAGGATAATCGGGAAAAGAGAATGGCCTTGCAAAAACCTGGTAAGGCTGTTTTGTTTTGACTACCTCTTTGAAAATATGCTTGTTTTCTTCATGAGGATAAAACTCGAAATGATTATGTCCCTCGAAATCATTTATTTCCTTTTGACAGCAATCTGCATAAGCCTGATTCACACGTATAAAATTGAAATCCTTATCGAGGATAACCAGCGGTGTTATCGAATGCGCAAAAAACGCATCAAGGATTTTCGTGCGCTCTCTCAGAGTTGTCTGTGCGGAGATTCTGTTCTTTATCTCCTTTTGAAGAATTGCTATTGTTTGAGCCAATTCTGATGTCCTTTCATGCACTTTCAGGTCAAGCTCATCACGAGCCTTGCGAAGCTCATCTTTTATTTGTTCTTGTACAGTAATGTCCCTGCCATATAAATTAACATATCCTGCATCTGCTATTGGCGCTATAACAATCGAAAAAATATTCTGCCCGCATTTAA
This sequence comes from uncultured Pirellulales bacterium, assembly GCA_964430845.1. Lineage (GTDB taxonomy): Bacteria > Planctomycetota > Phycisphaerae > Sedimentisphaerales > Anaerobacaceae > JAFGPS01. Next base: position 1,004 of record CAYSHS010000066.1, read on the forward strand.
TCTGCTCAGTTAAATAGCGGCCGTATCGCAATGAATTTTTAACCTGCCTTTCCCAGTGAGTCGGTACTTTCTGGCCAATTTCACTGTTCCATTCCTGCAAAAGCGCTTGTCCGGGTGTGTTACTATATAATATTGTTCCATCGCTTTTTATTCTCAGCACCGGGTATGGATTCTCCTGTGGAAATCTGGCGAGAGTATTTATCTCTTCCTCGGCCCGCTTGCGGTCGGTAATATCTACCAACGCAATACGGCAGTGAGTAACCTGACCGTCGCCATCTTTTATAGGCTCGATAAGAAGCTCAGCAAAAAATTCCCCTTTTTCCTTATTATTCATTTTCAGGTCGCAACGATTCTTTGAGCCTGTCCTGAAAACTTCCCTGAGATTCCTGTAAAAGGAGTCCCTTTCTTCATTATTGATATACAAGCTGAATGGCTTTTCGAGTAAAAGGTTTCTTTCTATCCCAAGCATCGACGTTGCCGTCAGGTTGACCTGAGATATAACACCTTTTTTATCGAGAATAAAATAGCCTATCGGAGCGAAATCGAATAAATCAGTATATTTATTGCTGCTCTCCTCAAGCTCTTCCTGTGCCCTGCTAAGCTCTTTGTTCTGCATCTCAAGCTTGACCTGGTGAACATGCAATTCGTGGATTGTTTTGAGAATATCCTCTTCACTCATATTTTCAATTTCGAGCTTCTCATCGCGAAGACCAGGCTCAGCCTTTTTGCGAAGTTCGGCAAAATCATTGTTGCGATTCATTTCTTTGTCCTTCTTCATACTTTCTCACTAACTACAGCCTTCTCATTTTTATTTTTTTTAGCCAACGAGAGCACACAGAGGTCACAGAGACATATTATTTCATTTTTTTAACCACGAATGAACACGAATACACACGAATTTTTTGAAAAATAATTAAGTTCTTTCTTTCGTGTTAATCGTATTCATTCGTGGATTTTATTCTGCCTATCATTCCAACATCTTTTCCCTGTGCCCTCTGTGGCTTTAGACTTTTTCACTTTACTTTGTTTTTAATATCCAATGGTGCTTCCAGGATGGCGGTTGTTCCTTTTCCCGGGGTGGATTTGATTTCGAGTCTGCCTCCGACATAACCAAGGCTTTCGTGTATGTGAAAAAGTCCGAATCCGCTCGAACCATCTTCACGACGGGAAGGTTTTAACGGGTCGAATCCTATTCCATCATCACTGACCTCAATCTTGATATGGTTATCATGATTCTTTATATTTACTTTTATGCGTTTTGCTTTTGCATGTTTTACAGTATTGGTCAAAAGCTCCTTAACAGCATGGAACAAAAGCACCTGTATGTCCATTGCAAGAGGCTTCAATTGGCCGTCGTCGTTGAATTGTATGGAAATGACATGACGCTTTTGTATAATTTCCGTGAGTAATTGGACTGCTGGTACAAAGCCAAGCTCGTAGAGTACAGGCGAGCTAAGCTCGAATGTCAGTAACCTGATATTTTCGATTGTCGAGCTGATAAGCTTATTTATTTCATCCTTTGCACTTTTTTCCTGAGATGAAGCAGATGAGCCTAACAGTGATTCAACCTTCAATTTGGCGATAGCCAGATTCTGCGCAATATTTTCATGCACACTTTCAGCAAATTTTCTGCGGCTCCTCTCTTCTGAAAGCGATAATTCCGTAGAAAGCTGACGCAACTGGTTCTGGTAGGTTATAAGCTCCTGCTCTACCTTTTTTCGTATGGAAATGTCTATTACAGCGATACGGCAGTGAGCAGCTTCGCCATCAGAATCAATTACCGGCTCGATAAGAAGCTCTGCGTAAAATTCCCCCCTACTTTTACAAAGCATCTCAAGGTCGCAGCATCTTCTGGATGCTGTCCTTAATACTTCAAGGCGGTTCAGATAAAATTTGTCCCTGTCTTCCTTACTGACGTAAAGAGCAAACGGTTTATCGAGTAAAAAACTTCTTTCTATTCCCATCATTGAAGCGCCGGTGAGGTTGACCTGAGAAATGTTCCCTTTTTTATCGAGAACAAAATAACCTGTAGGAGCAAAATCAAATAAATCAGAATATTTATTACGTGATTCCTCAAGATCAAGCTGAGCCTTGCGAAGCTCTTTGTTCTGCATCTCAAGCTCGACATGGTGAACACGCAGCTCGTGGACAGTCTTGACAACATCCTCTTCGCTCATCTTACTAATCGAGAGCTTCTCATCGCGAAGGTCAAGCTCAGCCTTCCTGCGAAGCTCAGTGAAGTCGTTATTCTGTTTTGTCTGTCTGTCCGTAGTCATAACAACTCTTCAATTTCAACCTTTTCTTAGCCACAGAGCACAAAGAGAGATATTTTTTACCACTGATAAACTATGAAACTGGAGCCTCATAATTGATAAGTATATCGGATTTGATATTGATAGCAAGAAATCTATTGCATTTATTGTTTAGGAAGGATAAAAGTATAGATTTACAATTCTAAAAACAGATATTATGATAAAAGTGGATCATTTCTGGCATATGAGCCTGGCCGTGTATACATAGGTAAGATAGCCATGCTATGTTTTTGCGAATCTTGTACCTTTTCGTGGCAAAACTTTCGTTTCTATCTTGTTTAATCTTTTTTTTGACGGGATTTACAGGTTTTTCCCAATCTAATTCTTTAAACGCGGCACAAGCTGCGAGCCTGGTAATAAAATATGCAGGCTAAATAATAGGAATTCAGGACTTATAAGCTGGGGGAAATTTTCATATCTGCGATTTTTTTATCGGCCCGTCCTATAAAAGTATAAAGTTTTTGGTTTTTATTTGCCGAAAAGAAATATAGGGTATTTTGCAGTTAATAACGCTGAAAAGAGCGTTTTTTAACGGTAAGATGCACACCTTTAAGGGTTGTTGTACAAAGTACCCGAACTGATTTTAAACAATAATAATATAATAACGCACGGTTTGGAGAAACAGAATGAAAACCATAGCGATTGTGAACCAAAAAGGCGGCTGCGGCAAAACAACAGTATCAATCAATTTAGCAAGCTCGCTTGCAGAGCTTGGCCAGAGAGTTCTTCTTGTGGATATGGACCCCCAGTCACATTGTGCAGTCGGGCTTGCCGTACCTGAGGAGCAAATCGAGCAAAGTATCTACGATGTGCTTATCAGCAGGACCAGAAATGAGCCTGTTAAACTGACGGAAATACTCTGGCAGATAAGCGAAGGCCTGGAGCTGGCGCCTGCAAGCATCGATTTGTCTGCATTCGAGCAGCAGATGACGGGAATTGCAGAAAATGAATGCTGCCTTAAAGATACGCTAAAAGACTTTGCTGATGATTATGATTATGCAGTGATAGATTGTCCGCCGGCAGTTGGTTTGCTCACTTTTAATGCTCTAAGGGCTTCTTCCGACATCTTAGTACCTGTTGAAACAGGGTATTTTGCACTTCATGGTTTGAGCAGGCAGCTTGAGACTCTGAGTGTGCTATGCAAACGAACAAACCAGGATGTAAATGTTAAAATCCTGGCAACTATGTACGATATAAGAACAAAGATGGCCAGGGAGATTTTGGCTGATTTACGCAACCATTTCGGCGATAAAATGTTCGAGACAATCGTTACTTTCAATACTAAAATCAAGGAAGCATCGAGTTTCGGACAGCCAATAAGTGAATATGACCCGGCAAGTAAAGGCCATAAGGATTTCCGCTCACTTGCAACAGAGGTACTGAGCACACAAACTACGCAGCAGCGTCACGATTTTGTGAATTCTCTTTCAGAGCAGCTTGATTCGATTAGTATTACAGCCGACGAGCTTCTGCAGGCTACTACAAAGAAGCCTGAAATAACGCCTGAAATAAAACCTGAAATAGAAATAGAATCGGAGCTTCAGCCGCAGGAGGGCGATAAGTTAGAGATAACTTTCAACGAGAATGAATTTTCTTCCGCTGAAGATCGTGCATGGGAGGAGCTTGAGGAAGAAGTAGTAAATTGTCAGGTACACACTGAAAAAGAGCTTGAAAAAATCGAGCCTGCATCTGTAGAAAACAGTCATGAAAGCCTGGAAGAAAAACTTTCCGATTACTATGGTGTCGATCAGGTTCGCGACGCGGTCGTTTTTGTAACATTATACCCTCGTGCCGAGAATGTTCAAATAGCAGGAGATTTTAATAATTGGCAGCCTGAGCAGACAAAAATGCAGAAAGTCGGTGAAAGCGGCGTCTGGCAAACAAAGCTGGAGCTTCCGACAGGCAGATACCATTACAGATTTGTAGTTGACGGGCACTGGCAGCAGGATCCGTATAACGAACAAACAGAAATGAATCCATACGGAGAGCTAAACTCGGTTTTTGAAGTTAAATAAAAAATCTGAAATTAGGCAGGTTTTCTAAAATAACTTATATACTGCATTACCAGCTTAGTACTGGAAATATTCTTAATATCGAGGAGTTTCTGCAAAACTATCCTGCTGAAGATTCAGAATTTGTTTTAGAATATCTGACCTGCTTATTACTCCCACGACTGTGTTGTCATAATGTCTTTTGCTAAAAGCACAATGTAATCCTTGACATCCTGTCAATTAATATCAGCCTGAGATGGCTTTCCAGCTTTGATTAAGCTCTTCCATCAGGCCGATGACATCACGAATCATCTGTGTATCTCGCTTTATATTAGCCTCATGTAATCGCTTGTTCATGAATAAATACAGCTTACGAAGGTTTGCAGCAATTTCACCGCCTGCATCCATATCAAGTACGGCGTTAAGCTCATTAATTATGTCCTGTGCCTTATTAATATAATGCCCCTTGGCCTGATAATTACCCGCCTGCAATTCATTTATTGCCAGCTTGAGGAACTTAATCGCCCCTTCATAAAGCAGAACAATAAGTCTTCCCCTGCTTTGTGTAGTTACTGCATTATCCTGATATGCTCCGATTCCCTTCATAATCCTTTTCCAAAACAAATGATTTATATGAATGTCTGACTTCGCGGGGAGACATCTGAGCTTAACAATTCAGACATCTCCCCTGCATAAGCCATTATATATTGAACGCTGCGTTTGTTATCTGAGCAGTGTTAATGCCATTTGAGGTACAGTGTTGGCTTGTGCCAGCATCGATACACCGGCTTGTGCCAATACTTGTGTTCTTGTCATTGCTGCCATTTCCGTAGCTACATCGACATCCGAAATACGTGATTCTGCAGCCATCAGGTTCTCGGTTTGATTGTTGATAACCGATACAGTGCTTTCCAGACGGTTCATCTTGTATCCGAACATCGCGCGGGCGGTATCCTTTGTAGTTATCGCCGCTGCAATTGTTGCCAAAGCAGACTGTGCATGAGCTACAGAATCGATGCTTGCACTTGTAAGACCAAGTGCGCTGCTTGTGACATCACAGCCTGTAACCGCAACCATATCTGTAGTAGCGGCACCAAACTGAATCGCTATCGAGGCTGTAGCGCTGTTAAGCAGTGCATTGCCGTTGAAAGTAGTAGCTCCGGCAATACGATTGATTTCTGCTGCCATTTCACTGAACTCGTTATCCATAATAGCACGCTGTGCAGTGGAATATGAGCCTGTTGCGGCTTGTTCAGCTAACTGTTTCATACGAACCAGGGCTTCATCAATCGTTCCCATAGCTCCTTCGAAGGTCTGCAACATACTGATGCCGTCATTGGCATTTCGAGCACCCTGTTCGAGCACTGAAATATCGGCACGCATCAACTCACGAACAGCCAGACCTGCCGCATCGTCTTTTGCACTGTTAATGCGCAATCCCGATGACAGCCTTTCGACAGACTGGGCCAGCTTATCGTAGCTCATTCCCAGGTGTCGAGCAGCGTTTGCTGCCATAATATTGTTCTTAATTGCTAACATATCATTGACTCCTTAAAAAAATATAGTATTTTCTTGGGACTTATCACAAGCCGCAAACATCTACATTAATACATGCGATGAATTTATCAAATAAGTCTGCTTCCAAAGAAAATTATCGTCTGATAGATGTGATACTTAAGGAATTTCTTTGTTTGAAAATGCTTAAAAATTGTTGGACCGGTAATTTTTAAGGATTCACAATAGATAAGCCAGTAAAAATGTATAATATTTTTTTAAAAAATATGGGAGATTTCAGAGAAATCGAAAAAAGTAAGAAATAAGAGTTTTGTAAAAATGTGAAAAGGCATATATTATTTAAGAAAACGTTTAATGATTTTCTTAAAATAATAATACCGATGTAAACCAATATTATAGGACACATAATTCTCTGAAATGGAAAATCAACAGATGGAACAACTTTTTTCCAGGTTGGCGAAATCGAAGTTTCGGAGCAGATTTAGGCTTGGCGGGAAAGAGTACCAGTATCTGCAAAACAAAGGATTTCCCGTTATCGAGCAACACGCATATGAGTTTGTAGAGGAACGTCTTTTCCCTGCATTGCCAAAAAATGACGGCAAGCAGACGCCAATGAAAAATCATCCGGTTTTTGTAGCTCAGCACGCAACAGCTACGTGCTGCAGAAAATGCCTGGCAAAATGGCATGGGATTAAGATGGGACAGAAGCTTACTGCTCAGCAATCTGATTACATTGTCTCTGTAATAATGTACTGGCTGCAAAATTACACGGAGAAATAAGGCTTTCGTGAAATTTCATTTGTAAAAACTATGAAGCGGATAGTTCTTCAGTTTTTTTAATTTGCTGATTGAACATTCTAAGCTGCATATCAATCGCTGTAATTGCCCAGTCAATGTAATGCATTTCGTGAGCAGGCTTGTGGTGTCCCTCATTTATAAGACCTTCATGAACAGTCTTGATAAATTTATTTATCGTCTGCGAACTGATTTTATCGGGTTTTAGAGACCATTTTTTAAGAATATCGAAATCTTCCCGCAGCTTTATCGACGAATTTAACTGCTCGGCTGTCAAATAGTCACCTGGATTAAACGACAATTGAAGACCTTTAAGGCACATAATTAAAGGTTCGTAGTTTGCCCTCTCATCAAGCCTGATAAACTTATATTGCTGAACGTATGTTGTAGCCTGCGCAGGGATTTTTTCACCTATATCATCAGAAGCCAAATACCACTTTCGTTTGTTGGTCCTGGCAAAAACAAGCTCCTCTTTCACCCTTTCATCTCCCTGAAGTATTCCATGTGCTTTCTGACCCGTTTTTCTGGCGGGTGGCTGTGTTATCTCATCGTAAACCATCCTTGAAACCAAAAGCCTTCCGGTACTTTTCAACTCAGGGCCTCCACCAAGCGCCAGCAGGCACTTGACAAAACCGAGAGGCAGAATATTCTGCCTTCCAATTTGTTGTTTACGCATTTGAAATGAAAGATGCAAGCTGTGCGGCGGAATATTATAGAAGGTGACAATTTCATGTATCAACTGGTTAAGAAGCCATGGAGCAGCGGTTGCGGGTCTGGACAGCTCTCCCGCTAAATTTAATCTTCCCGGTGCAAGCTCGAGAAAACCGCTGCGGCGACGCCTGTCCGTGTCGCCCGAATGGTCATCGATATATCCGCCAAGCTTCCACGATAAAACATCGAGACCGAAATCACAGAAATATTTGAAGCCGTCATATACGGGATCAAATGCCTTTGAAATACTTCTTTTCGGCTCAACGGCTGCCGGACCAAGATTGCTAAGCTCTATCTCAAGACCCAAAGGGATAAGTCCGAACTGAAGATTTGCGCGAATCCGGTTCAATTTGTCACTAACTACGCGCCTGTCGAAGATGTCCCTGGCTGCGCGTACGCCGTATTTAACATAATCTATCAAATCGTTTTTCTCGTATGGCATCCTCTTGAGACATTCTTTGAGAACCATGTCAACTGCAGTATAATTTGAATTAATAATCTGTATCGCCGCAAGCAGACTGATCGACCGGCTGAAATATCTCTTCGAGTTTCGCATATGCTCCAGTTCAAAACGATACTGCGTTTGTATCTGCTCATCAAGCTGATTAAGCAGTACCTGCTTTACAACAAGCGCAAGGTAATTATTAATAAATGGTATCGCCTGCGGGTCATTATACAAGTGCCTGATTGTCGGTCTCGGCCTGTCAAGCTCATGCTCGAGATAATAGTCACTGACTGCGTCCGAATGATAATGACTTATTACAAGGTCCCGCTCAGTAGTAGCCAGAAGCTCCCTGTCAGCACGGCGTTCCGCTTCAGCATCTATAGTGCGCTCTCTCGGTCTTGTACGCTTTTTAATAAAGCGTTCGATACGTTTACGCAGCCAAAGCTCATGTATCAGGTTAACATGAAACCTATCCCCGAAACGCTTTTTCATGGAATCATGAGAAGCCAAAAAAGCATGTGCTTTTACAGAGCCGTTTGCAGTGCTGACATGCACAGTTTCTCTCTCGTAGCGCTTACCTTCGTACGTGTCTATCTCAGCCATTGCTTCCGCCGGTACATCATAAATTACAAGGCCTTCTATTCTCGATGATTCTGACGCAACAGCGTAAAAATAAACATTATCAGGGCTGACCCTCCTGTAACCCGACAACAATGCAGGCTCAGCCAGCAAGACTTCCTGGTTATCAATCCTGGATATATTTCGCGTAAAATCCAGTCCGCAAACCGACTGAAAAATCTTGTGGTCGCGTAAAGAGCCGTAAACAAATAAGTTTACCTTATTTTTACTCATAAATTTTTCTGTCGTAATGATTGGTTCATGATTTGTTTTTCGATAATGCGCAAGGATTTACTATACACGTATTTATCAGCTCCCGCTGCGAATTTGTTTATACAATTTAAATAATTCCTTAAACGCCCGAAGAATAACCCTGGGATTTGCACCTGTTTGCATACCTGCTGAACGAGGATAATGATGCACGCCTTTTTGAGTAATTTTATATCCCTTTCGGGATGCCCTTGCCAGGACTTCGGTATCGATAAGAGCGCCTGTGCTTGAAAGTTTTATATTGTCGAATATTTCTCTTTTATACAGCTTAAAAGCACAATCGATGTCACGAATTTTCAGGCCAAAGAGGGTGCAAACCAGTTTTGTCCAGCACCATGCGTTTATTTTTCTAATAAGAGGGTCCTGGCGGTTTATCCGGTAACAGCTCACAATATCGTAATTTTCCATCAGTTGCAGCAATGGAGGCATTTCTTTAAGGTCGAACTGGCCGTCGCCATCGGTATAAAAAACGAATTCTTTCGAGGCGGCCTTAAAACCGGATTGCAGTGCCGCTCCATAGCCCAGGTTCACGGGATGGTGAACCACTTTCACCCTCTTGTCACTCCGGGAAATATCATCTGCGATTCGGCCTGTTTTATCCGCGCTGCCGTCATTGACTATGATTATTTCAAAATCCAGATCGAGCTTATTCAACACTTCGAGCGCCCTCTCGACTGTATGAGTGACATTTTCCTGCTCGTTATAGCACGGGAAAAAAACGCTCAAAGATTTCACCGCTTGCCGGTTATAAGAGGAGCTGCTTGTCACGGATTCATGGCCAAAAGAATCGACCATACTAAGTCACCACCTTTTTTCAACATTTATTCTGCCAAGCTCGCTCAGACAGAAATTGCGCCGAGTGTCATAAGTATCTTTTAATGTTTTGTTTCCGTCTGCATTTGCAGCACTGGCCAGCTGATAATTCGCTAATCTCGCGGCTTCTACTTTAAGACGATAACCATCCATTTTAATCCAGATTTTCTTGTTTTCCTCGAAACTGTCAGAATATTCCTTACATATTTCCCGGACTTTCGGTATCAATTCAGTAAATCTTGCTGCATCAACAATTATTTCCAGTATCGAAACGGGAGAAGGATTAATATCGAACGCCTTTTTTGCATACTCCAGTCCCTGTACTATATCATTTAATTTAGACCCGTAAAACAGCAGGTTATGAGCACACATAAGGTCCCTGTGATATTCATCGGGATATTTGGTTGCACCTGTAAGAATGCCTTCGAATATTTTCCTTCCCTGCGGAGTGCTGATATCCACTAAAAGCTTTTGCCTGTCATTGAAGAAAACAAGCCGCCATGAAGGATGAATTTCAAGTGCTCTGAATGTATAATAAGAAGGAGGTTTATCAGGATCGTTGTATATGCTCGCCGGCATCAGGATAACCCATACATCACGATTCTTTAGCTGCGTATCCATAAAATCACCGATATCTTTAAGATCATTAGTTGTAATATCTTCTCCCCTGGCTCTCGCTGCTTGAAGAATTCTCCGAGTAAGCTCGCCTCCCGACAGTATAGCGGTCCATTCATCAAAAGTTGCCCGATTATATGCTGCCTGCGCTCTGCCGTCCATAAACAACTGAAGAGGCGTAAATCCTGTATTCGGATCAGGCTCCTGTCCCCAGGCAATAAAACCGCCTTCTGTCCAGTAGTTGAACATTTTACCTTTTAATTCGTTGTCCTTTATGAACTTCATCGCATAGAAAGGTTTTGCATCTGAAGCTGTCATCCTCATAAAAATAGAACTGAATTTAGGATCATTGGGCCATGGAGCAAGGTACACACGATTAAACTTCACGGCAAACCAAATCCCAAAACCAATCACAAAGGCAAAAATGATCAATCGTGCGCCCAAAGTCACATTAGAGAAAATAAATTTCAGTTTCACGTCTCGTAGTTGAGTTTTTCTCCCATCACGATTAATTGGCCAGAATACCACAGAAAGAAAAAGCACTGCGTACGCCAAAAGTACACCAAGCACAAATAATACAATACGAGGTTGCAATCGGCCTTCCGGATCATTCGGGATAGGATAGAAAAGCCATCTGCCCAATAATAATTGCCAAAGACCAATGATGATCAGACCTGCAGCTATACCGATTTTCAGAGCATTGCGGATGTACTCGTTTAAAAGTGATGTGACATTATCACACTTATGAACACTGACAGCAGCCATAAGATAGTGAACCATCTCCTGGATGACAAAAGCTATCAGGGGACACGCAGCTATGGCAGCAATAGGAATAAAACGACGGGAACGAAGAGCCATATAAATAGAAAGGGCACCAATTACCAATATAGGGATATCTATTTTAGAAAATTGGTACTCCAAGACGGTTTTTTTCCTGCGTTTGCGATCTTTATCGGCAGAAGAAAATTTATGTATCAGGATTATAGCCCAAAATCCGAGGACAAACCACGCCATAATATACATTATAAGAAATGGAATGGCAGTACCTACCGGGTTTGTCCATTCGAAAGCAGGATGCCATTCATGAATGTCACGCCATCTCGCGGCATTCTTGCTCACACTGATAACAAAAGTATGAGTCAGGTTTGTCAAATGGAATGGATTTAACAAGATGGAAGCAAAAAAAGCTGCAAAAAAAGCGCCTATTGAATAATACACGCCCTTCCAGCTCAAAGAGACCAGCTTGTCCTTGAAAAAAATTAAAACAAAATCCAGTACGATTACTAAAATACTAAACAGGAACGTGGACAATGTAAGGCCTGCCTTCGAGAGAACAAAAAACAAAAAAGGCCATGCGGTAACGTTATATAAAATAGCAGTCCATTTTTTGTTAAGGCACGTGAAAAGATTCAATCCGATAAATGGAATCATCATAATAAATACATATATATAGCCCCCGTGAACATTACACCAGAAAACAGTTAATGGAACGATGAGCCATATATACAACGCATTTCGATACATGCTCAGAACAAGAATTAACAAAAATACAGCAACAAGCATATTTGAAAATCCGGCAGGTCTAATATCAATAAATGACCTTCCTATAAACATAGCAAAACAGGAAAAGACTATTGCCAGGAACCTATTTACTCCGAGCATCAGGGATGTATAATACATACAAATTACTGTAATAATGTATATCGTGAATTTCCAGTACACTAGCGCATTGGATGTAAAGCTAACTCCATCGGCATAACTTGATTTTGGAACCAAATCATAAAATAAAACATGGGTAAGCCAGTTCTGGTCTATCCAGCCTGTAGGGTGAATCCATTTTACAAAAGATTTTTCCCATTCAGGCCAGTTCTCGAAATTTCCACACTTATCAGCCCACCATCTCATTAGTGAATATTTAATCCCCCTGCCTTGACCTTTATAAGCCATATCATCTGCTTCTTTATCAAGAAGTCTCGCATAATCAGTCATAGTTTCAGGTGTTGGTCCTGCTTTATGTGAATTTGCGCTGAAAGGCTCGATTGTATCGACCCCGTGATTGACAAAATGCCGCCCGAAGGCCATTGAAACCCATGTATCGCCTTCTGCAACCATATGCGTACAGGCATGAAAGGT
>CAYSHS010000067.1:0-13123 GCA_964430845.1 uncultured Pirellulales bacterium
CCTTGAAGATTTAAAAAACCACACAAAAGCAGCTTTTCACTCAACATTTTTATTTGTCGCTTTTTTGGCTTTCAAGCTCTTCTATACGTTTCGTGATTCCACTAAGCATATCTTCAAGATATTCCGCCTGACCTTTCAGTTCTTCAAGTTCCTGTTGAACCGTTAATTTTGGAACAATTGGTGCGGCTCCATAAGCATAAGGATTTACAGCGCCGCTCCAGGCTGGCCAGCCGTATCCAGCTCTTGCCCAACCAAAACCACGACCTCGGCCCATTCCTCGACCTCGACCCAAAAATCTACGTCCGCCAATAAGATTGGCGTAACCCGGTACACCGAAACCTGCACAAAAACCGGCAGCTCTACCTGTCATTGGTCCCATACCGGCAGGACCTGTTCCATCGCCTCTTGGCATAATTATTCCCCTTTCAAAAAAAAACTGATTTCTAATATCATTCTGCGCATTACTCACTAAACAGATCGAGTCATTCTTGCGCCACATTTTGGACAGCTTATCTGATTACAAGGCTGTCCGACATTATGAGGGACTGTAGTACCGCAGTTTGGGCAAACGCAATTTCCACCCGGCCCTGCAGCAAAAGGACCACCCATTATGCCTCTGCCCTGTCCCTGACCTCGCCCCATACCACGTCCTGAACCATTTCCCCTTGGCATAATATTATCCTTTCTGTAAAACTGAAAAACTATTTCCTTTTCGTAAAATCATCTTACCCACTTCACAATCAAGGTCGCGCGCAATTACAGGACACTTGGCCTTGAGAATGAAGAAGATATTTTTATCCGTTTCGCTGAGAGTTTCGTAATTGCCCTGCCCCTTTGCAATGATCAAATCAGCTTCTTGAAATCGCCTCTGAAATTCCTCGGAACACGTTTCGAGGATAGTTCCAGGTGCATTGGAACCGTTATCGATTACTTCTACTATCTGCGTTAATCCTGCAAATTCCGCGTCTTCCATAGTAGCATCATTAATAATTGGTTGACCACGAACAGCGACAGTTACCTTTTCTACAGGAAGCTGCTCGATAAGCAACCTGTCGAAAACTATTTCGCCTGCGTTATCAGTGAGATACAAAATTTTCTCTGCATTTACCAGTGAGTTTTTAAATTCTTCAACCTGCGATGTATCAAAATCCTCTATGAGACAATTCTTTATAATATTTTCGATATCGGATTCCGCAATCGAAGTTTTCACGCCCAAGTCGATAATATTACCCGCGATAGCCAGCCGGATAACCGTTTCCAAAGAATCTTCAGATAAATCGATACTTTTCTTTAATTCAGCACTCAATTTTAAGGCCAAATTATTGAATCTCTGTTTCAATTCACGATACGGGTCCTCATTACCTGTTAATTGCCGAATCAGCCTGTGTATTTGCTGGCCGATTGCGGGGGGACTTTGGCTCGTATTCAAGTTAGCAGCCATCATAAGAACGTGCCTTACCACCTGCTCCCGGATTATTTCGTCATCTGTTATCAATTTGACTGATTCAAGAGCCTGGCGAATAAAACATGGCATACAATCGATATATATTTTCATATTAGCTCGAGTATTTTTATATTTTGTTCATTGACTAATCCTGATATAACAGGTAACAATTACTTAGAAGCTCTAACAAAAAGAATCGTATCGCGGGCAGGATGCCCGTGCTGCTTATCAAAAATCTTTTTATTAGAAGCACATAATATATACGTAAATTATGGGCATATGCTCATAATAAAACAAGGAAAAAATTACTTTTTTAAAAATATTTTTAATTTTATCTATTTGTAAGATTGTGTGTAATAAATAGTAATACGCATATATTGCACCTGATTCTTGATATTATCGGCAACTGGAGCTTTTATTATGAAAATAGTAGCTGATGCAAATATCCCGCATATAGCCGAATGTTTTTCTTCAATCGGTAACGTTCAGATCCTTAGTGGTCGGGAAATCAAAAAGGACGTTGTCGCTGATGCCGATATTCTGCTTGTGCGAAGCATCACACCTGTATTTGCGGATTTATTGACAGGTAGTAAAGTACGTTTCGTAGCAACTGCTACGATAGGTTTCGACCACGTTGATGTAGGTTTCCTGAGACGTAACGCTATCGGCTTCGCATCGGCGCCGGGTTCCAATGCCAATTCCGCCGCTGAATATGTAATCGCCGCTATGCTCGAAATCGCACAAAAACAAAATATAACACTTGAAGGCAAATCTATCGGAATCATAGGCGCAGGCAATGTCGGAAGCAAAGTTTGCAAAAAATGCAAGGCTTTGAGGATGGAAGTCTTACTGAATGACCCACCTTTATACAGGCAGACAGATGACCCGAAATATCTTCAGTTGCAGGAACTTTTCAACTGCGATTTTATAACATTCCATACGCCACTTACTTTCGATGGTATCGATAAAACATTCCACTTGGGAGATGAGAGTTTTTTCAATTCACTCAGGAAAGACTGTGTCTTTATAAATGCCTCACGTGGTGGAGTTGCGGATAGCAACGCTCTTGTAGCCTCGATGAAAGCAAAACGTTTAAAAGCTATTGCACTTGACGTCTGGGAAAACGAGCCGAATATCGACACGAAACTCCTTGACAAAGTTGATATAGGCACGCCGCACATCGCGGGTTATTCGCTCGATGGTAAAATCACCGGTCTGATAATGATATATAAATCCGTCTGCGAATATTTCGGGATAAAGCCTGAACATGATATTGGTGATTTTTTACCTGAGCCGCAGGTGAAAAGCATTGAGTTGTCTGATAACACAAAAAGCGAGCAGGAAATTATGCTGGATGTTGTCAGAAAGGTTTACAATATCAGCCGCGATGATGCAAATCTACGCAAAATATCAAATGAACCTGCTCAAAGCAGGGGTAAATTCTTCGATAACCTTAGAAAAAATTATCCCATCCGCAGGGAATTTCAAAATACTCGTGTTATAGTTAAAGATGCAAATAATCCCCTGTCAAACAAGCTGAGCGGGATTGGTTTCGAGGTGGTGACAAGTGACCAATAAATCCAACAATATTTTGCAATGGCCGAAAGGAAAGCTGGATTTTTCGCAAGGCTGCCTGATAATGGGAATCCTCAATGTCACTCCAGACTCTTTCAGTGACGGCGGTCAGTATTTCGATACTGAAAAAGCCATCGCTCATGGCATCGAAATGGCTTCCCATGGCGCAGCTATAATTGATATCGGAGGCGAATCAACCCGACCCGGCTCAGAACCGGTTTCTTTAAATGATGAAATCGAGCGAGTGACGCCAGTAATCGAAGCGCTTCGTGATAAAATAAATATTCCAATCAGCATTGACACTTACAATGTCGAAGCCGCCAAAGCAGCCCTGGATTCAGGAGCGGCGATGATAAACGATATAACAGCCTTGAGCGATGAGCGAATGGGCGAATTAGCCGCTAAATATGAAATACCTGTCATCTTAATGCACATGCAGGGCACTCCTGCGACAATGCAGGCAGAACCCAAGTATAAAGATGTTGTACGCGAGGTGCTTGAATATCTTTTAGACAGAGTCAATCGCGCCGAGCAGGCAGGCATACCTAAAGAACGAATCTTTATCGATCCCGGCATAGGCTTCGGCAAAACCTTCGAGCACAACCTTGAGCTTTTACGAAACATCGACAAGTTCGTCGCAACAGGCTACCGTGTTCTTGTCGGCACAAGCCGCAAGAGTTTCATCGGAAAAATCACAGGCAAAAAAAATCCTTCCGACCGCATATTCGGCACCGCTGCAACAGTAGCCCTCTGCGCAGCATCCGGTGTATCGATCACCCGAGTCCACGATATCTCCCAAATGTATGACGTAATAAAAATAACAAATGCTTTGCATAAAAGGCCGTAATTTACACTTGAACTACGTTCCAAGACATGGAAGAAAACATATAATTGAACTTTTGCAAAACTCTTATTAACACGATTAATTCACCGCAATTGTTGCTACGAATTGTAACAAACAAAATTAAAATCAAGGTTTGAGAAGCTTACTGTTCGATGGTATTTCGAGGCCATGTTCGAGCATCAGGTCAGGATCAAGCATTATTTTTAGTGCGGGACCGTCAGCGATAATTATGCCGTTATCTATAAGGATTGCCCTATCTGCTATTCGTGAGGCAAAATCCATGTTGCATGTTGCAATTACAAGCGTTTGCGACAGGTCTCTAAGCAGCTTGACAAGATTACTGCGATGTCTCGGGTCCAGGCTGCCATCCGGCTCATCGAAAGTGATTATCTTCGGATTCATCGCAAGAATTGTCGCTATCGCGGCCGCTCGTTTTTGTCCGGCGGATAAATGATGAGGAGCCTTGTCTGCCATTTCACTCAAACCAACTGTTTTCAAAGCATTTGAAACGGAAGCCCTTACCTCTTCAGGAGATAATCCCATATTCAGCGGGCCAAATGCAACATCGTCGAACAAAGTAGGCATAAATAACTGGTCATCAGGATCTTCCAGGCAGGAGCCTATGATGGCGCGGATTTTTTTCAGGTTCTTTTTATTAATTTCGACGCCGTCAATATAAACTTTTCCTGTACCTTTAATGAATCCTGCCATTGCAAGCAGCAAGGTAGATTTCCCTGCTCCGTTGGGACCTATGAGAACGACTTTCTGGCCTTGCTCGATGCTCAGGCTTATGTCATTAAGTGCGGCGGTACCATCGGGATAGTAATATGAGAACTTTTGTATTTCGATAGCTTTTGGCATTGATCTTATAATAAGACAGGTCTTATAAAAAAAAACAGTCCAAACACAAATGATAATGATATAATTACAAATAAAATGTCACAGCGACGAATTTTTAATCTCGTTAGCGTTTGCCATGTCCCGTCAAAACCACGAGCCTGCATAGCAATATTGATATTTTCTGCAGTCTCAATACTGCGAACCAGAAGCGAGCCTATCATGGAAGTTGCAGTGTTAATTTCATTCTTAAAGCCCAGGCTGCGAAGTTTTCTGCCCGCTCTTGCGCGCAATATGTGATGCGCCCTGTCAACGAGTACAAATATATAGCGATACAGAAACCCGAGTTGGATTACCAGCAATCCGGGAAATCCCAGCTTTTGCAAACCCGCAAGCAAGTCATTGAACCGCGTTGTCGAAACAAGCGCCATAAGAGCCAGCATTGTCACAACGAATTTTCCGAGAATTGTAAAGCACCGCATCCAGCCGACTGAAATATGCCAGATAAACGGCCCGAACGCGACGCTCGAAGATGTCCTGTCATATAAAGGAAAACTCAGCGCCAGAACCAAAATAAAAGGACTTATTATAAGAATATGCTTGAATACGAATTTCAAAGGAACTTTTGCCCAGACAAGAATCGTAAAAGGACCTATCGCATAACAGGCGAGAATACTGACAGAAGTCCGTGGAAGAGAAATAACCACCGCGGTAAAGACAAGAACAACAATAAATTTTACCCTGCTGTCGAGCCTGTGAATCGCGGAATCCTGGTAAGCAAATTTATCTATGTACGCGTGGTGCATTCGTTCTGTTTCTAATCTTTATTTATTTTGAGATACTTTTTACAGTTCTGCTTTTTCTCAGTATCCACGCAGTGAGCCAGATTACGACCATTGTAATCGCAGAGCCGACAACACCAGCAAAACTTGTCCAGCCTGCGCTTGCCTGGTTTTTATGCTCCTGGATTTTTCCAGGTGGTGACGATCTTTTGGAATAATCGGGTAATGGTGTATATTCTGACTGAAAATTATCGACAGCGATTATAGTCTTGTTGTCGTTGGAAATAACCGGCTTGAATTCAGGCTGATCCGGCCTTTCGGCATAGCTCCATTCGAGACCATCCGGAAAACTCGATGCGAATAAAGATAGTCCGGCACCGGCAATGATTGTAAAAATTCCGAGAGACGCAAGTACCGCTTTTTTGCTCAATCTTACTTTTCCCGGTATCGAATTCATAACTATATCAGGACGAACCTGCTGTAAATATACTAATACCGTGATTGTTATAAGACCTTCGACGAGTCCGACGAGAAAATGCACTCCGAGCATTGTTACAAGAAATGTTGTAAACGGAATTGATAATACACCTGACAATGCGGCTTCTATCGGAACAAGAATTGCTCCTGCTTCGACAGCAATCATACACGCGAGCATTGCTCCGAAATGCACTCTAAAACTGCTGAATTTTCCCACTGTAAAAGTTTTATATAAATAATACCCGATGTATGTCGGCACAATACCCATGTTGATAATGTTACATCCAAGCGCCAACAGACCTCCATCCTGAAAGATTAGGCACTGGATAATTATAACAGAAGAAATTACAATCGCGCCAAGATGCGGACCGAGAATTATCGCCAGAAGCACTGCTCCTATCATATGGCCGCTCGTTCCCGGCATTGCCGGTAACTGGAAATTTATCATTTGCCCGGCAAAAATAAACGCACCGAGGATTCCCATTAGTGCAAGTTTTTCAGAAGTAACCACCTGACGAACTTTTCTGCAAATTATCCCTATACCACCTGATGCTATTGCCAGAGTACCGGCAGCGACGGGGAGCGATAATAACTCATTTGCCATATGCATAAAAAGGCCTTTTTCATAAATATCATTCAGAACTGCTCATGTTAGCTTTTATTACAGTAAAAGCAAGAGATTTGTGCTATAAAAAGCAAAAATGATAGATTCTATATGTTTATCAATCATGTCGGCCTATGATATTTTTATACAATGTCGATAACGCAAATAATGCCACACTAACAATGACAATACATGCTCCTGTTGGCAAATTCAGGTAAAAGGAGAACAAAAATCCCGACAAGGTACTTATTATTCCAAAAACAGCAGAGGTAATCATTACCGGAACATATCCTTTACATACCTGGTAAGCCGCAGCGGCAGGACATGTAATCAGGCTGAATATCATCAATCCGCCTACAAGCGGCATATTAACCGCTAAAATCACGCCGCATAAGGTCAAAAAAAGACAATAAACAAAGCTCTCGTGAACTCCGGTTGCGGCTGCGATTGTTCTGCTGAATAATAGTATTTTCATTTCCTTATTGAAAAGAATTACAAAAAGAACAAGTATGACCGCAAGGATTGTAATAACTATTGTTCTTGATTTATTTACAAAAAGTATATTTCCCCATAACAAACTGTACATATCCGAGCGGCTTTCCTGATTCAGCCCTATGCCGAGAAAAGTAATACCGAGCATGAAACAGAATATAATCGCAAGCCCGACGTTTTTATCGATTCTTGTTTTATCTTCCCTGATTGAAGCCAGGCTCAATGCAGAAACAACAGATGCCAGCACACCACCTGCAGTGGAAGTTGCTGGCCATAAACTCGGATTACCAAGTGAAAGCAGGCCACCGTAAATAAAACCAGCCATAGATGCATGTGAAATACACGTTCCAATAAATGGAACTCGCATTCCAATAATAAATGTGCCAAGAAGTCCTATGCTCGCACCGGCTATTACACCTGCTAAAATTACAGGATAAAAATAGGGATCCAGCTGCATTAGAATACAATTCATTTTATACCCTTACAAATTGTATACTTGCGGCCGCTCAGAGTTACTGTTTCAAACTGGCAGCCGTATGCATGTTCAAATTCATTCGATGCAAGTATTTCATCTGTGTCACCATCTGCTATAAGATTACCTTTGTGTAAAAGAACCGCACGTTTACAGCAGGAAGGCAGGAGACTTGTCTCGTGAGAAACCATTAAAACAGTCACTTTAGTCATGCTGTGCAGCTTGTCGATAATTTCTGTGATTTGATATTTCCAGTTGAAGTCAAGATTCGAGCACGGCTCGTCGAGCATAAGAATTCTGGGATTCTGTGCCATCGCACGGGCTATTAATGCTTTTTGCTGCTCGCCACCCGAAAGACTCCTGAAAGTCTGGCATCGATTATCAGCCAGACCCAGCTTATTTATCCAGTCATCTACAATTTCGTAATCTTCATCGTCGAGTTTTTGCAAAAGCGGCTTAGTGCTTGTTCTGCCCATCGCTACAACTTCGCGCAAAGTAAAAGGCAAATCGGGATTATATTCCGCCTGCTGAGGAATATAACCGATGTGTTTTCTAAAGTTGCTTTTGCTCCAGGTACTTAAATGCGAAAAATTCTTCCCATCAAGTTTAATTGAGCCTGTATTTGGTTTTATAAGGCCGCAGCATATTTTTAGAAGCGTGGTTTTTCCGGCTCCGTTTGTACCGATGATACCTACGAAATCTCCTGAGTCGATTTGCAGGTTATCGATATTAAGTATAATCCTGCCTGCGCGCTTTACGCTGATATTCGAAAGAACTAAGTTGCCGGCTATCATTGAAGTGCTGCCTTTATAATCGCGTTTACATTCTGATGTAATAAATCATCAAAACCTGTCATACCTTTTGTTGAATCGGGGAAATTGCTGAAAACTACAGTTTCTACGTTTAACCTGTCTGCCAGGGAATCAGCTAAATAAGTTCCTTCCTGTTTATTTGCAATGATAAATTTTACATCGTTTTCTTTTGCTTTTTTAAGGCAATCATTGATATTAGAAACAGTCTCCGAATCGCTGCCTGAAAATTTCGCTATCGTCTCAAATCCGAGCCAGTTTGCAAATTCCGACTGGTGACCTGATACGATAACTTTTGCAAAAGTAAGATTGGATTCTTTTATCTTCGTTTGCAACTCTGTGCTTAGCTCTTCCATTCGTTTGCTGATAATACTTAGTCTCTGCTCGAAGAAAGTTTTTTTATCGGGAAACACTGAAGAAAGGACATTGCAGACTTCCTGGCATGTATCAAGGTAAACCTGGGGTATGCACATGCCCGGTTCGGATTTTATTAAAAATGTTTTTAGTCCTTTGTTTTTTAATCCAGACAGAGAGTTTTCCACTTTACCCTGGAAATCAAACAGCAGCAGCATTTTACAATAATTAAGCCGGCTCACCTGCGAAGGTGAAATATCGAAATGTCCCGGGCACATTCCAGGTGGAGCGAGACAAAATATTTCTGTTTCATTACCTAATATGTCTTTAACTGCACATTGAAGGTAAGAATTTGTCACTGCAATTTCAGATTTGCTTACATCATCGATTTTATTTGAACAGCCAAACAGAAACAAAACTGCCTGCAACGTAAAAAATGATATATAAAATAAATTAATTTTTTGCATTTTATTTTTCAAATGAACCAATCTGTGTCCCGTTTTTGAGGCGCATTCGTACAATTACGCCGCTGCCTGTTGCAGGATTGTACCATGTTTTTTTAGGTACGGGGTATTTTTGCTCCTTCATCTCGTTTATATCAAAATTTGGCCCCTCGCTGTATAGAACCCAGCTTACAGGAGAATCTTTCAAACTATAATAGTTGCTTCCTGCTTCTGACTGACTGTATGGAAAATAATCCGGAACCCACAGATAGGCACCTTCCTGCTCTACAGTTGTTCTGTTGTATATTAATGTCCCCACTGAGCGGTACTTATATGTGTATCCACGATTGAATCTGTCTTCTATACCAGCGGCCATGAAACTATCCTGTTTAGGCCCTGGCAGATATTTACTTTCAACAAGCTCAACCGGAAGCTGATAAAAATGACCTCCCAATGCACAATCCACTCGTGTCGGCGGATATTTATCTTCATGGTCCAAAGAATACGCTTCGAGAGCCACGCCTATTTCGCGAAGCTCTGCATTAACAACTATGATCTTTGCCTGAAGACGAGCTTTCCCCATAACAGGAAGCAATATTCCCATAAGTAATGCAACAATGGCAATAACTACCAGCAACTCAATTAAAGTAAAAGCTCGTTTCAGCGCAAAATTCCTTCCGTGTAAATATGAGTTTTATTCAAGCATGTCATTCAGAAATTCTTTAATGTCATTGTTGTCAACTATACCATTTAAATTAAGGTCACCCGGCTTGTCTGCTCTGCGATGCTCAGTGCTTGCCAATACAGAACCGTTTCCGTCATAATTCATTACATATAATCTGTAGCCGTTGGTCATGCTCGCACTTTCCTGGTCTAAAATTCCGATTACATCGAAAGGTTCAGTCAGGTTATTCGAGCCGGCATATATTCCATTGCCTCGTCCTAATTTAACCGGGAAAGTTTTTATTCCATCGGTAACTAAAAATTCCCCGTTTGGTCCCCAGTTTTCCATAGCCGCTTCTGGATCAACAAAATTAACATCTTTGATTTTTATCAGCCTGCCCTGGTAATATTCACAGCCAAACAGTCTCGATTGATCAAAAATAAAATTATCCGATACGCCTTTTAAATCATCGAGTGTTACCAGCTCTGGCCTTGGTAACCCAACTCCTTTTTCCACAAGCTCGATAGTAAAATCAAAATCAGGATCAACATTATGTTTCTCGTTGATGTTGTTTTTCCCATGGTATGACAGGAAGCATCCTGTGACCCGAATCCTGTCGCCCGGGCTGAATTGTGCTGCATTCAAACGATTCAGCTCCGCGATAAATTCCTGATTAGAATAACCATATTCCGGGAATCCTAAATTATTATAAAGCTGTGCAAGGAAAACCGCGGTTCCTGCATGGTCATCACCTTCACCCTGAAAGAAAAACTGCCATTGTGCACTAAGATTGTAAGGTTCGGTAATAGTATCGTCAGGTGTAGGATCAAGCATATCAGCGGGATTATGAAGAAGGATTCCTTCCAGAATTACTTTATCGGTAGCGTTGGTAGCGACATAAGTCTGTTCACCTGTTTCATCTACAGCCTGGAACTGTGAATGTGTTACTGCTTCGACAGTAGGTTCCTGAGCCTGCATAACACCATTAAGTAACAGGCATGACACAAATGTTAGAACAACAATACTCTTCATTTTTAATCCTCCAAAAAAATTTCTAAATGGCGCATAAATATTACAAAAACATAACACTGCGCATAAAAATAGCATAATCGTGCTACCAAGTCAATAAAATAATTGACAAAAAACAAAAAATTACATAAAAATATATTTTTCGTAATAAAATTAAGATTTGGAGATAATATGGCATCGTCAGAAAAAGTAGTTATCGTTGAGTTGAACAACAATCCCGAATACCAAAAACTTCTCAGCGGAGAGCCTCAAACATGCGGCATGCGCTCCGGAAGGGTTTATTTAGCTCCCGGTGAAGAGTGCGGCCTGCACAGCACAAAGGCACATGAGGAATTACTGGTTTTCCTTTCCGGCAAAGGCCAGCTTATCATCAGCGAAAAAGACAAGCTTGAAGTAGGCATCGGGAAAATCTCCTATATTCCTCCTCATACAGACCATAATGTAATGAATACAGGCTCAGAGCCGCTCATGTATATATATTGTGTAGCTCCCGCAAGCGAAAATTAAGGATAGGAGTTGTTGTGTCCTGAAGTGGTTTTGATTTGAAATAATAGCTTATATCGAATTAGGAAAATATCGAGTCCATTAGAATTTATATTGCAGTCGTGCAAAGAACATCCGGCCCGGTGTTTCATGTCCGGTAAAGTGTCCGGCCTCAAAGACCGGATTCGTGGTTTTGTTCAGGACATCGGCTACACCAATCATAAATTCCCCTCTTTTCTTGGCGAATTTACGGGATAGTGACAAGTCCCAACGATTAAAAGTATGAAGACTTCCTATTAGACTTGCGTCATATTCGACGCCGTTTTGAAATACATAATTACTATTGACTGTCCAGTTATCATCAAGAAACACTCGTCCGGTCAGCCCGGCTTTATGTGCCGCCGGTGGAAACGACCGCGTGCTCTGGTCCAACTGGTCTGTCTCAAATCCATTATAGGCATACCAAGCCGTCAATCTGCCTTTAGAGTGATAGTAAGTCAGTGAACACTCTCCTCCGTATGCGTCGGCTCCATCTATATTTGTAAAGGTAGCGTAGGCCATAGGAGGCGGTGGGGGATCAGGTGTCACTAAAAGACCACACAATTGCTCAAAACGCTGATAATAGCCATCGACATTCAGTTGCAGATTGTCAGATAGTTTCCCACTGTATCCTGCTTCCAGTGTATAGGTTTTCTCGTTATGTACATCTGATGTCGGAGTGAACACAGTAGCATTGCCAAAGCTTGTGAAATAAAGGTCACGTAGTATAAGACAAGGTGAGCGAAACGCTCGGGCAAAACTTACCCGCAGGACATGATCCTGCTGTTCATCCAGAGCATACAAAGCCGTCAATCGGGCGGACCAGTCCGTTGTGGTTTCACTGTAATGGTCCAGACGTCCCTGACCTTCCAGTGTCATTCGATCAGTCACAGACCAGCTATCCATAAGGAAAATACCGCCCCAGTATTCATCATCATCACCGAGGATATTTTCATTGATAAGGGAGTAATTATCGGTTTGTATCCTGTTCCAGCGAAGATTACCGCCGGCTGATACTGTGTGATCATCAGCGAGCTTGAAATTTATTTGTCCCTCGATGTCATTTTGCAGGTACTCCATCTGGTCGGTGATTACTCTGCAATGAGTGTTCCAGAAATTTCCAAACCACTGGATATAGCCGCTTGTATCCTTGTCAAACTGGTGATCCACTCTTGTGAACAGACGTGTGTATTCAGCCAGAATATCCCGTCTCGGGAAATATCCCATAAATTCATAATCTCCCTCCTGAGAAGATGAATGTGCCGCACCAAAGCTCCAGCGGGTCTGGTCATCCACGCTGTACTCAGCTTGGGTATCGAACTTCCAAAATCGTCCCCAGTCCCTTGCGCTATAACTGTCAAAGCCTGTCGCCGGGTAGTTGGAGGAATAATACTTCCCTGCTCCCGCAGCATCGGAGTCTTCAACATTTTCATAACCGGCTGAAACCTTCAAGCTCCATGGACCTTGTTTAAGCCCATATAACAGATTGGTATAAGTGTCTCCAAACTCAGTGACTGTTGTGGAAGCCAGTCCGCCCAAACATTGGTCGGGTTTTTTGGTGATAATGTTGATTGCGCCGGTAAAGGCATTGGCGCCCCATGCTGCCCCGATGGGGCCACGAACTATTTCGATACGCTCAATATCTTCTACCAGAATCGGAAGCTGCTCCCAGTACGTTGTCCCATGGATAGGGTCTGTTACGGGTCTTCCATCAATCATAACCAGGGTACGGTCTGAATACAAACCAAATAATCCCCGGACACCAACAGCGTACC
>CAYSHS010000068.1:0-13021 GCA_964430845.1 uncultured Pirellulales bacterium
TCTCTGGTTCGAGGCGTATTTTCTGCCCTGTGAAGAACAAGTCGCAGAATAAAAAAGTACTATGAAGAATGGACGGAATCCGGGCATTGATAGCTTTGCTAAATTATTTATGGCCAATTTTGCTTTTAGCTCATCATAACAACCCAGTATATTATATATGACAGAACAGTATATATGTTAGAGAAAGTATGTTTGACATATAACAAATATTCTTTTATAGAAAATAAGATTTTTATAATAAAAACGAATAATCCAAAGTTGTTATTTTTATTAACGAAAGTAAAATATATGCTTTTAATAATTTACGATGTATTTAAAGCAGGGCGGCTATTGATGAAAGCAGGCTGATAATAATGTCCTATAAAACCGAGAATATTCTTATAGCTACGACAAATCCTGGCAAAGTTTCTGAGATACAAGGCTGTCTCGGTACGAAAATCAAACTGTTGAGCCTTAAAGATTTCGCGTCAATAGACGAAATTGAAGAAGACGGCTGCACGTTCGAGGAAAACGCCCGCAAAAAAGCACTTGGTTATGCAAAAATCACTGGTTGCCGGACAATTGCTGATGATTCAGGCCTGGTAATAGATGCTCTTAATGGTGCTCCCGGAGTAAATTCAGCGAGATTTTCGGGGGAAAAGATAAAAAATGAAGACAGGACTCTTATTGATCATCGCAATATAGCAAAAGTGCTTGATCTGCTTAAAAATGTGCCGCAGGATAGACGAACTGCACGATTTGTTTGCTGTTTATGCCTGGCAGGCCCGGAAAAAGTCCTTCTCGAAACAAAAGGGACGCTTGAGGGAATAATAACTGAAAAAGAAATTGGAACTAATGGATTTGGATACGACCCGATTCTTTTTGTTCCATTTTTGAAAAAAACAGTCGCTCAACTGACACAAGCCGAGAAAAATTCCATTTCTCATCGAGGAAAAGCAATCAGGGAATTAACCAAAAAAATCAGAAATATACTATAATCGCGACAGTAGGGGACTTAAATAAATGACAGGTAATGATATTTATCATCTTAGAAAGTTATTTTTTTCATCGATGGTGAAAATTCCTGCTTGACAGCTCTATCTATCGGATGTATTTACCCTTTTCTAAATTTATTCTGGTAAATCGCCGATAACGGGTTCGTGAACAATGTTTCGACTAATCTGTATAGAAAGAAATGAATAATATGTGAAAACCACATAAAAATTATATCTCTGAAGAAATTATGACCAAATCAAGCTCGAAAAAAGCGTTAGTAATTGTCGAATCGCCTGCAAAAGCAAAGACAATTAACAAATATCTCGGCTCCGGCTATGAAGTCAAGGCTTCAATGGGACACGTTCGGGACCTTCCCTCGAAAGGTATTAATGTTGATATCGAAAATAATTTCGAGCCGACTTATGCCATCATGCCGGGTAAAAATAAAACTGTATCAGCACTGAAAACAGCGATGAAAAGCTGCGATGAGCTGTACCTGGCAACCGACCTTGACCGAGAGGGCGAGGCTATCGCCTGGCATCTTGCCCAAATACTCAAAATACCGGAAGAAAAAACATATCGCGTAATTTTTAACGCAATTACCAAATCTGCGATAACCCAGGCTTTTGCTGAGCCGGGGAAACTCGACATTAATAAGGTAATGGCACAGCAGGCAAGGCGGATTCTCGATAGAATAGTTGGTTATCAGATCAGTCCTTTGCTCTGGAAAAAAGTGGCAAGAGGATTATCAGCAGGGCGAGTGCAATCCGTCGCTGTAAAAATTATTGTCGAACGCGAAAGGGAGATTCGGGCATTCAAACCTGAAGAATATTGGCTTATCCCAGCCGTTTTTACTACTGATTTGCAGGCTGATTATAAAAAAGAGTGGCTCGATTTTCTCTCCACACAAAATGGAAACGGCAAAGGCCCCACGCTTGACGAACAAACTCAATGGCTTATCAGGCATAACTCTTTTAAAAGTGAATTGTACCATGTTGGCGATGAAAAATTTCATGCTTCCACGAAAGAGCAGGCTGAAAAAGTATTCAATGCTCTCAAAGATGCTCGATTTGTGCTGGATGATTTGCAAACTAAAGAATCAGAATCCCGTCCATCGGCACCATTTATTACTTCGACGCTTCAGCAGGCGGCCGCTAACAGGCTTGGATTTAGCGCTAAAAGCACTATGGCAATCGCGCAGCAGCTCTACGAGGGAATAGATTTAGGCTCGATGGGCTCACTGGGTCTTATAACGTACATGAGAACCGACAGCACACATATATCAAACGAAGCAATAACAGACGCCCGCAGGCATATTAAAAACCGGGTCGGTGACAATTATCTGCCTGAAAAGTCTAAAGTATATGCCTCAAAGAAAAATGCGCAGCAGGCGCACGAGGCGATTCGCCCGACTGATGTGGACATGACGCCTGAAGATATAAAACAGTTTTTGTCGAATGAACAATTTAAAATCTACGACCTTATCTGGCGTCGTTTTGTCGCCTGCCAAATGGAATCTGCAAAATGGGATGTCACTAATATAAATATTAAGGCGGATACTATTATAGGACCTTGCTATTACAGAACGACAGGCAGGGTCCTGGTTTTCGATGGTTTTACAAAAGTATGGCCAATATCATCGAATGAGCAGGAGCTTCCCAAGATGCAAGCTGGCCAGGAACTATCTGCCATCGATATAAAAGACGAGCAGCATTTCACGAAACCGCCCGCCAGGTACACCGAAGCTTCCCTGGTCAAAGCTCTTGAAAAAGAAGGCATAGGCAGGCCGAGCACTTACGCTTCGATCATAAGCACTATTCAGGACAGGGGATATGTCGAGCAGGTTGACAAGAAATTCGCCGCGACCGATCTCGGAGAGGTAGTAACAGATAAGCTCAGCGAATATTTCCCGAAAGTAATGGACATTGCTTTTACAAGGTATATGGAAGAGCAGCTCGATGGAATAGAAGAGCATCATCTCGACTGGATTGGCGTTCTGAACGATTTCTACGGCCCATTCAGCAAGAACCTCGAAAAAGCGATAGAAAAAATGGCGCATGCCAAGGCTGAAGTAACACCGAGCGAATATACATGTCCCGAATGCGGAAAGCCCCTCGTTTACAGGTTTGGCAGGAACGGCAGATTCCTTAGCTGCTCTGTGTTCCCTGACTGTAAATTCGCATGTCCCTGCGATAAGGAAGGAAAAATGATAGAGGAAAAAACCACGGACCAGCAATGTCCCAAATGCGGCAAGCCAATGGTTCATAAAAGCGGACGCTTCGGTGAATTTCTCGGATGCAGTGACTATCCACAATGCAAAACAACACTCAAGCTCGATAAGGAAGGCAATATCATGCCGCCAAAACCGCCGGCCGAGCCATCAGGCATCAAGTGTCATAAATGCAAACAAGGCGAGCTGGTTATACGCCAGGGCAAGAAAGGCCCGTTCCTTGGCTGCAACAGGTTCCCGAAATGCAGAACTATTGTAAGTTATAAGCAACTGGATGAGCTGAAAAAACTCCAGTCCGAGGGAAAATGGCCGCCTGAAACACCAGGGCAGGCTGATGAAATTCTCGGAAGAAAAAAGACAAAAGCTACTGTAAAAGCAAAGTAACACAATATCAACATTATCCTGAATTGATATTGACATTTTTTAACTTTCATCACATCTTTATTTGCTTTTCGTAATTACCTTTTTCGCGGCTGCTATTACAGCTTCGGCTGTTATACCGAATTTCTCGAAGCATACTTTTGCGGGCGCCGATGCGCCGAAGGATGACATGCCGATAAAGATGCCTTTATCGCCGATATATTTATGCCAGCCCATTTCTACTCCCGCTTCGACTGTGACTCTTGCTTTTACTTTCGGAGGCAGGACGGAATCTTTATAAGATTTCGGCTGTTTCTCGAAAAGCTCCCATGAAGGCATACTTACAACCTGTGCTTTTATGTTTTCTTTGGCAAGACTTTCAGCCGCGCTTAAAGCAAGTGACACTTCGGAGCCGCTGGCCATAAGAATCACATCAGGATTTTTTTCTTCGACAAGTATATAAGCACCTTTGTTTGTATTTTTCGCCGAGCCGTATTTACTCTGGTCGAGCACAGGCAGGTTTTGTCTTGTGAGCAGCAGGGCGATAGGGCCGTCTTTATGCTCAAGTGTATATTTCCAGGCCTGAACGGTTTCGTTCGCATCGGCAGGGCGGAAAACCACCAGATTTGGTATCGCTCTTAGTGACGCGAGATGCTCGACAGGCTGATGCGTAGGTCCGTCTTCACCTACTCCGATACTATCATGCGTCCAGACAAAAATGCTTGGATATTTTGAGATAGCGGCGACTCGAACAGCCGGTCTCATATAGTCGGAAAAGACAAAAAATGTCCCGCCGTACGCACGCAACATTCCGCTTACGGAGATACCGTTAAGAATCGAACCCATCGCATGCTCGCGGATTCCGAAGCGGAGGTATTTTCCGTCACGTGATTGCCTCTGAAAATCTTTAGCTCCCGGCCAGCTCGTATTATTTGAAGGCGTAAGGTCTGCTGAACCTCCCATCATCATAGGTATTTTTGGCATGACCGCCGCAAGAACTTTTCCTGAAGCACTTCTTGTAGCCATCGATTCACCCGCCTTGAAAGTCGGCAGTATCTCATCGAGATTTACAGGCAGTTTCCCCGCGGCGGCTGAAGTGAATTCTTCTGCAAGATCCGGATATTTCTCTGCGTAGCTCTCGAACATCTTGTTCCATAATGCTTCTGATTCTTTGCCTTTTTCGATTACTTTTTTGAAATGTGACGTCACTTCCGATGGAACATAGAATTTTTTGTTCGGATCCCAGCCGAACTTTTCCTTAACCAGGCGAATCTCATCTTCACCCAGTGGAGCTCCATGTGCGCCGGCAGTATCCTGTTTGTTGGGACTTCCGTAAGCGATATGTGTTCGCAGCTTTATCATGGCCGGCTTTCCCTTTTCCGTCATATCAAGCGATGTCTCGAAAGCAGCCATATCGTTGCCGTCTCCACCTATTTCCTGAACATTCCAGCCGTAAGACTCGAAACGCATCTTCCTGTCTTCGGTGAAAGACAGCTCCGTGTCACCATCTATGCTGATATGATTGTCATCGTAAACAACGATTAAATTATCCAGTCCCAGATGCCCCGCGAGCGAGCAGGCCTCCGATGATACACCTTCCTGCAGGTCTCCGTCACCGGCAATCACATATATTTTATAATCGACAATGGGAAAGCCGTTGCGATTAAAATAATTCGCCAAATATTTTTGAGCAATTGCCATTCCGACTGCGTTGGAAATTCCCTGTCCGAGCGGACCTGTTGTTACTTCGATTCCATGGTCTAATTCGTATTCGGGATGCCCAGGCGTTTTGCTTGCCCATTGTCGGAACGTCTTGATTTCATCCATGCTGATTTCATAACCGCACAAATGCAGCAGGGAGTACAAAAGCATGCTGCCATGGCCTGCAGAGAGAACGAACCTGTCGCGATTAAGCCAGCGGGGATTGGCCGGGTTGAAATTCATATATTTCGTCCAGAGGATATACGCCGCAGGAGCCATTCCCATAGGCATACCCGGATGGCCGGATTTGGCCTCCTGGACGCCGTCTATCGATAAAAACCTTATTGTCTGAATACATAGCTCATCAAGCTCATTCAGGCCCGGATTCTTCTTTACGCTCATTGAATCTTCCCATCATAAATATTTATTATTGTCTTTACAGTTAAAAAAATCAGTGTGGAAAGGATACCAATTACTCAAGTTTTCCGCAAGGAAAATTTCGTCGAAATATCCATAACAGTAGTATGATTATTATCAAACTATAAAAATATTAACAGGTCTAAATAGTATAAGTAGAAGCGGCGGTTTGGCCGCCGTGGCCGGTCC
Source organism: uncultured Pirellulales bacterium (assembly GCA_964430845.1). Classification (GTDB taxonomy): domain Bacteria; phylum Planctomycetota; class Phycisphaerae; order Sedimentisphaerales; family Anaerobacaceae; genus JAFGPS01. Next base: position 5,873 of record CAYSHS010000068.1, read on the forward strand.
AGTTTGTGTGGAAGAATTCACCCCTGGATTTATCTACTCGCTCGTACGTGTGTGCGCCGAAGTAGTCCCGCTGTGCCTGGAGTAAATTCGCAGGCAGCCGCTCGCTGCGATAACCATCGTAAAACTCCAGCGCTGAAGTTATTGCAGGCATTGGAATTCCGAGCCTGACTGCGTTTGTAACGACCCGCCGCCATGATGGCTGGGCTTTCCTGATTGCTGTTTTGAAGAATCTGTCAAGAAGCAGATTTTCCAGCTTTGGTTTTTTCGTGTATGCTTCTTTGATTTTACCTAAAAAAACCGAGCGAATAATACAGCCTCCTCGCCACATTAGAGCGATTCCGCCGTAGTTGAGATTCCATTTATATTCCGTCGCGGCCGCTCGCATGAGCTGATAGCCCTGTGCGTAGCTGATTATTTTAGATGCGTAAAGCGCCTGCTGCAGGTCGTTCAGGAATTTTCCCCTGTCACCTCTGAATTGTATCTTCGGGCCTTTCAGCACTTTGGATGCTTTTACGCGTTCTTCCTTCAGCGCGGATAAACATCTTGCGAAAACAGCTTCGCCTATAAGCGTTAAAGGCTGTCCCTGGTTGAGTGCTTCGATTGCAGTCCATTTGCCTGTTCCCTTCTGTCCTGCGGTATCGAGGATAAGGTCGATAACCTCGGTACCATCCTCGTCCCTGTAACCAAGAATGTCACGTGTTATCTCGATAAGGTATGAATTCAATTCGCCTTTATACCACCCTGCGAAGACATCGTGCATTTCCTTATTTGTCATACCGAGACCATTTTTCATCATCTGGTACGTCTCGCATATCATCTGCATGTCACCATATTCGATACCGTTATGAATCATCTTCACGAAATGTCCCGCGCCGTTTTCGCCTACCCATTCGCAGCACGGTTCGCCGTCATCCGTTTTTGCGCAAATCGCCTGGAAAATTGGCTTGACGTGCTCCCAGGCTGGGGGCGAGCCTCCCGGCATGATAGATGGTCCTCGAAGGGCGCCTTCTTCTCCGCCTGAAACTCCTGTGCCTATATAGAGCTTGCCTTTACTCTCGACATATTCGGTGCGGCGGATAGTGTCGGGAAAATGCGAGTTACCCCCGTCGATTATTATGTCACCATCTTCGAGGTGAGGCAGGACTTTTTCAATAAATGAATCTACCGCCGCTCCGGCTTTGACCATGAGCATAATTTTTCGCGGGGTCTTGAGATTTGCGACAAGCTCCTCGATGGAATGGCAGCCTATGATGTTTTTACCCTGCGCCCTGCCATTTATAAAATCGTCCACTTTCGAGACAGTACGATTGAAACATGCAACTGTGAAGCCTTTGCTTTCCATATTCAAAATCAGGTTTTCACCCATTACAGCCAAACCGATAAGACCAATATCTGCTTTAGACACTTTATTTCTCCTAATGTTATATAATTAATGAGTTCTGCAAAATTGAAGTTAGGCATACTTTAAGAAAGAAAAAATTTCTTTCCTTTAATTTTTTCTTTCGCAAAATCTTACATAACTTACTTATGATTATAAAGTTATAAAAAACCGAATTGTATGAAGAAAATCCTGGAAAAGAGATTTTCTTCAAACAATATATGCCTAACTTCAATTTTGCAGAAGCCTTTATATAATTACGAAAGCATGTTTCTAAGTGCAGCTAATATAAGACGTATGGGCAGGGTAGTCAATGATAATAAAAGCTACTGCTTATCGGTAAAAATGAAAGGCTCATGTAAAAATAACACCATTTTGTGCAAAATTTTGCATTTTGATAAAAGTATGTTATATTTTAAGTAGAGAGAGTTTCTATTTCTAAATCCGACTTTGGGGGAGGGAAAAATGCGAAGGATAATCAAGATAATCGACGAAGCAGCCGTCTTTTTTTCGATGCTGGCAGGCGTGTATTTTAGTGTCAGCTTACTTATTATCAGCCTTTTTTCCCGCCTGCAAAACTTGTAAAAAATCCCATTACAAGCTCAAATCCGTGTTTCCAGTGCAAATATTGCTCAACTCATCCCTTGTTGTAAAAAGTCAAAAGGGATTTTAACCTGCTTTTTCATAACAATCTTTTTGCAAGCAACAGCAAAATTTTCAATCATACGATATAAATAACGAACCTGAACAGCATTACAACAATAAAGATATAAAAAAAGCATGACAAATCCAGGATTTTGTGTATAATATGATATTATGGCTATCAGGAATTAAAGGGATTTTCTACTGTGCGAAGCACAACTTCGCTGCAAAGAACAAGTTAAAGGGTAAGGAAAATGAAACGAAAAATATTCATAATAATTATGGCGGCTTGTATTACTTCAGCTTGCTTCGGCCAGAGGCGTTCCAGAACTACGATACAGAAAATAATCCAGTTGACAGAACCTAAAACCACAGGGAGTATTAGTTTCCAGGAAGCCCTCTCTAAACTGCGCATCGTAAACAGGTTTACAGGTCAACCTTTAGATCGTGCATCAATCAGCCAGTTGGCCTGGGCCGGTTTGGGCAACAGGATAACTCCTGATATGACTCAAGTGACCCTTCCGCCATTGCAGTCGCCTCTCCCAACGCAATTGTTTATCACTACAAACGAGGGAGTCTTTTTCTATCAGCCAGGCAATAATAGCCTGGAACAAATCGTAGAAGGAGATGTTCGAGCTACTCTGGCAACATCAACTGCGATGCCGGATTCGGTGGCCAGCGCAGGATGTGTTATCGTTATTGCCTCCTCAGTCACAAGAAATACTGCCGCGCGACGCGGAGCTGCCGCAACCGACAATACAAGAGCTGCTATGCTGCTCGAAGCCGGGCACATCGCTCAAAATATCCAGTTGCAGGCTGTATGCCTGGGGGACAATTTTGGCTCAATTGCGATAAGTGATTTTGATTCGAGAGCTGTCGCCAGAGTATGCGGATTGTCCAGGGACTTAGACGTCCTGTACATGGTTTGTGTTGGCTATCTTACAGACCAGGAAAAGAAAGGAGCCGGAAACTCATCCAGCCCGGCGGTATCAAAAAAAGCTGCGATAATCGTACCTGGTGCTGATTTCGAGGATAAGGAATTTTTCGATACATTCAATACACTCACTTCGGCTTCGATTCAGACGGTTGTAGCAAGCAACAGGACAGGACCTATAAGAGGTACGAATGGTGGAATGTTCGATGCGCGGGTCCTCGCGAATCAAATACGTGTAGATGATTTCGATGGTATAATTATAATAGGCGGCGCAGGTGCTCGTGCTCTTATTAACGACCCGGTTGTACTAAGTATCGTTAATGAGGCATTTAATAAAAGAAAAATTATAGGGGCAACCTCGCTCGGAACTGCAGTCCTTGCCAACGCCGGCATTCTCAAAAGCGGCGTAAAAGTCACGGCCCCTTTGAGCGAATCTACAAATATTACCGCATTGGGCGGAATCTTTACAGGCGAGCTGGTCGAGAGGGATTCAAGAATAATAACCTGCATAGGTCCCGCGGGAGCAGTGAAATTCGCCAGGGAAATTACAGATGCCATATTAGGCAAATAACCTTCACAATAATCGAGTCATTTCTTACAAATCAGTCATATCACTTCCCGACTTGTAATGGCTGGTAATAGGTAATCTTCGGTCTTTTCCAAATGCTTTAGCCGTGATTTTCACACCTGGCGGTGACTGTCTTCGCTTGTATTCGTTTTTATCAACCATCCGAATAACACGAAGAACAATGTCCCTGGGCAGACCTGATTGAATAAGCTCTCTCGCGGATTTATCCTCTTCTACATAGCCTTTTAGTATTTCATCGAGCAAATCATAATCAGGCAGCGAGTCGGTGTCCTTCTGGTTCATTTTAAGTTCTGCGCTTGGTGGTCGTGTTATTACATCTGCCGGTATAACTTCACTCCCTGAAATTCTGTTTATGTGCTCTGCCAATTTATACACAATCGTTTTGGGAACATCCTTTATCACTGCAAATCCGCCTGCAGTGTCACCATACAGCGTTGAATATCCGACCGCGGTCTCGCTTTTATTGCCCGTTGTCAATACCATCGAGCCGGTTTTATTACTCAGTGACATAAGGATTGTCCCGCGAATTCTTGCCTGAAGATTTTCGTAGGCGATACCTTCGCTTTCCCAGCCCTGAACAGCTTTAAGTGAATTATCGAACTCCTGCAGGACAGAGTGAATCGGGATTGTTAAGAGCTTGATACCGAGATTTTTCGCGAGCTTTCCTGCGTCGCCTATCGTCTCGGGACTGTTAAATTGTGTTGGCATTGTGATGCCGATTACATTTTCTTTTCCCAGTGCGTCGACCGCGACTGCGGCTACGACAGAAGAATCTATCCCGCCGCTGAGACCGAGAAGAACTTTTTTGAACCCGTTCTTGTTAGTATAGTCTCTCGTACCCAGAACAAGCGCCTGATAAATCTCGTCGATAATATTTCCCGGCTGGGCAGCCGCAGGATACAGTGGTTTTACTCGAACATTTCCATTTGTACCGGGGACAACATCAGCGACTAATAAATCCTCATCGAATGCCTTTGCTTTGGCAATTATTTTTCCCGTAGATTCTGTTAAAATGCTTCTGCCATCGAAAAGTATTTCGTCCTGACCTCCGACTAAGTTACAGTATGCCACTGCGCAATTTAGTTTAAGAGCACAGTCCCTCATAATCTGCTCCTTGATTTCAATTTTGCCGTAATGAAAAGGCGAGGCAGAGATATTGACAAGCAAATTTAAGGGCGTCGCTTTTTTTAGAAAATCAGTGAGCCATTTCAAATGCCATATATCCTCGCAGATTGTCACGGCTGTTCCTATCCCCCTGACCTGAATTATCAGCGGCTCAGTGCCGGGCTGGAAATATCTTCGCTCGTCGAACACGCCGTAATTCGGCAGTTGTACTTTCCTGTATATTTTTACTATCCTGCCGCCGCGCATTAATGCGGCGGAGTTGTAGCTTTTACCTTGAGACGTTTCAACAAAACCTGCTATGATAGCTATGTCGGGACACGTTGCGGCTGCTTTTTCTATGCCGCTTGTACACTCTTCAAGAAAATGTTTTTTTAAAACCAGGTCTTCAGGCGGATAACCGCAAACTGCCAGCTCGGGAAAAATAAGCAAATTTACTTTTTCCTTAACCGCACGAGCGTAAAACTCCTGCATCTTCTCGATGTTCCCAGATAAATCACCCACAACTGAATTAAATTGTCCCAAACCTATACGCATAGTAATTAGTTCTGTATTCGATAACCATTTCAGGGCAGCTCCAAAACGTGTTGATTTTGGATATTACGATAGTATTTTAGCAGGGAGTGAGTGAATAAGCAAGCAGTTTGGTTTTCGGATTTGAATATGAAGGAATTCAGGCAAATATACGTTCGTCTTTTTATCTTGTTTTTTTAAGCCTGCCTTTACCTATCACAAGGCGTATAAAAAATGTATTGAACACTTTATATTCCTTAAATCGGTAAAAGTCCTTATTAAAATTCCTTTTCCTATTTAATACCAGCAGGCATTTTGTCCCATGTTCTGCCGTCTAATAGTCTGCCGGTCTTTTTCTTGTTGATTCCGCCCCATTGTTTGAAAAAGAATGGTACGTTTTGAGCAAGACATTGCTCGCGAATATTCCTGACCCATTCGATTTTCATTGGCCTTGCACCTGGTCCCGATTCGCCTCCGACGATTACCCAGCCGATCTCGTTAAGGTCAAGCTCTCCAATATCACTCAGCAAAGGCTCAAGCGATAGGAATTTAATATGAGCTGATATATCTCGAAGGTAATCGATTCGATATTTATATTCATCAGATTCGACAGTTACTCCCATCCATATATTTTTCTGCCAGGGTAATTCACAGGAAAATGCAGAAAGCCTTTCGGCTCTTTTAGTGAGAACCTGGTATTGATGCTGCTTCGCACGCTGCATTATGGAAAAAATATCCAGAATAAAATCATCAGGCACATCTTTATGAAAAAGGTCGCTCATCGAATTCACAAAAATCATTTGCGGCTTTTTCCAGCGCAAAGGTAAATCAAGAGTATCCCGATGACATATAACCTTAAATCCACTGCGATAATTAGGCTGCCCCATAGCCTTGAGCCGCAATCCCATTCTCTCAGCGTAACAATTCAAACAACCTGAGCTTATCTTGGTACATCCAGTCACCGGATTCCACGTCGATTCCGTCCATTCTATTTTACTATTCTTCATTTTTTCTTATACTACATATTATTGTTCGAATGTTTTAAGCTCTTCAAGCTTTTCATATATTTCATAAAAAGCTGGTTTTGTTCCCATACCCACAAAATCGTAAGCACCGAAAAATTTGTTCAGTTCCTTTTTAAAGGCTTCCTCGTCTTGAGAAGATTCATCCCAAACACCAAGTTTAATAAATTCATTTTTGAAATTTTTCTTAGAATCCACACTAAACATACCCAAATAAAGCACTGCAGCCCACCAAAAACCATAACGGTCAACTCCTTGAGAAAAAATGTTTTTTTTAAGAAAACTCGTAAATCCTTGTAAGGTAACATTTTTTTGGCCAATGCGCAGATAAAAGATTCTATCTTTGATGGAAAGAGTTGTCATAAATAAAACACCAATATGCCACCCCCAAAGTAAAAAACTATTTGATTCTTTAGTGATAGAAAAAATATGCGCTGATATTCTGAAAAGTTCATGCATTTGACGAGCATTTAATGAAAATCGTTTACAAAGTGTTGCAATGTTTTCTTTCCTATATTGGTCTTGTTTTATATAAGAAAAACGATTTCTTTTTTTAAAGGCGTCTAAACTTAAATATTCATTGATAAGTTTTATACAAAATTTATTTATCATTTCAGGAGATTTAACGGGTAAACTAGCGTTTCTATGTGCAAATTTTCGATAGTATTCATTGAATTCAAGATCATTTCCAAAAAGTGCTTTTGCCGAAGAAGCTAATTGTACCTTATCAACGCCAAGTACAAAAATAAGCCGTTTAATATCGAAGAAATGTTTTATAGTTTCTAAAAACTCAATCGCATAAGTTGGCTTGCAACGGTCTAATTCGTCTATTATAATAATGATTGGTTTTTCAGATTTTTCTGTAAGCTCTCCAAGATGAGATTTCAACTGTTTAAATATTTCTTGTCTTTTTTGATTTTAAAGTCTTTGTCGCCTTTTTTGAGCTCGA
>CAYSHS010000069.1:0-12974 GCA_964430845.1 uncultured Pirellulales bacterium
ATTACTGATAGACAACAAAAGTATTGGTGCATCTGCAAGCTATTCTGATTACCAGCAGCAGGATTTTAAATATGGTTCGAGCCTTGCTGCAAACAAACTTGCAGAAAATATCGTAGAACTCATGGAGAAAAAATGGTAGTATCGCTGTTTCGTTGGCGAAATGCCGAATAAATATCTATTATGAACGAAAAACAAAAAAGAAAATCGACCAGGCAAACTTACGGTCAAAGAAATAAACAAGGCGGCAGGCCGCCTGTTGTACCCCAGAGACGTACTCCTATTACATATATTATCATAGCTGTCTTAATATTTACTGTTATGATGATGTTAAACCAGTATCAGAATGTCGAAAAACTTTCATGGAATCAGTTTGTAAAGCTTGCAAACGACGGAAATATCAAGAATCTCATAGTAAAAGATACCGAAGTAACAGGAAAATTTACCGAGGAATATTTAAAAGACGAAAAGAACAAAAAAGATACTTTTACTGTTACTTATATCCCGGAAGTGTATGGTCCCATGCTCAGGGATATAATAGAAAAAACAGGTATAGAAAACACCGCAACCCAGCAGAGTGTCTGGCTGATATTTTTCCTGCAATGGGTTCTGCCGCTCCTGGTATTCGTCGGGATATTCTACTTTTTACTCGTTCGTAACATACGCGGCGGCGCAGGCGGTATGTTAATGTCGTTCGGTCGGAGCAAACACAGGCTCCAGGGCAAGGACAAAGCCAAAGTAACGTTCAGAGATGTAGCAGGCGTTGAGGAAGCCAAGGAAGAAGTTGCAGAGATAATCGAGTTTTTGAAAAATCCGAAGAAATTCCAGAGACTTGGCGGCCGCATTCCGCGGGGAGTTCTTCTCATAGGCCCACCGGGCTGCGGTAAAACTTTACTTGCAAAAGCGATAGCAGGTGAAGCTGATGTCCCCTTCTTCAGCATATCAGGAAGTGATTTCGTAGAAATGTTTGTAGGAGTCGGTGCATCGCGCGTCCGCGACCTGTTCAAACAGGCAAAAGATAATTCTCCCTGTATAATATTCCTTGACGAAGTCGATGCAATCGGTCGCAAGCGGGGACCCGGCTTTGTCGGAGGCGGCCACGATGAACGTGAGCAAACCCTCAATGCAATTTTGGTCGAGATGGATGGTTTCGACACTAACGACCAGGTAATAGTAATAGCAGCGACGAACCGTGCGGATATTCTTGATAACGCACTGACACGACCAGGCAGATTCGACAGGCAGATTTTTGTCCCGCTGCCGGACCTGAAGGGACGAGTCGAGATTTTGAAAGTTCATGCCAAAAAAGTTAAAATGGGACCCGATGCTAATCTTGAAAGATTGGCACGCGTTACACCTATGTTCAGCGGCGCAGACCTGGCCGCTATCATTAATGAAGCTGCCCTGGCCGCAACGATGGCAAATAAAGACTATATTGAAATGACCGACCTCGAAGAGGCAAGGGACAAAGTACGATGGGGAAGAGCGAAAAAGAGCAGGGTCATCGACAAAAAAGAAAAAGAGGTTACTGCCTATCACGAGGCAGGTCACACACTCGTACAGTCTTTACTTAAAGACGGAGACCCGCTTCACAAGGTAAGCATTATCCCGCGAGGGCCTATGGGCGGAGCGACTTTTGCACTGCCTGAAAAAGACAGGACAATATTTACCAGAAGATATTTGATGGCACTTCTGCAGGTATGTTACGGCGGACGCATCGCCGAAGAAATATTCTGTGACGATATATCGAGCGGTGCGGCGTCGGATATCCAGCAGGCTACGAATATTGCACGTGAAATGGTCACCTCATGGGGGATGAGTGACGAGCTTGGCTTAATCAATTACAGCCCGGACTCGGGATCGATGAACTCAGTTTATGCTATGCCCGGAGAGAAAGAGTATTCCGACAAGACTGCAGAAGAAATCGATAACGAGGTAAAAAAGATTACAAACGAAGCATTGAAAAAAGCCAGGGCATTAATAGAGGAAAACAAGGACAATGTCGAGAAAATAGCACAGGCACTGTTAAAATATGAGACGCTCGATGCCGAGGATGTAAAAATAATCTTGGAAGGCGGCACGCTTACCAAACCTACCGTCGGTGACTTGTTGGCTGCCGAGCAGGCTAAAACAGAGGAACCTGAGCAGAAGAAGCAGCAGGATAAAAAAGAAAAAGAGCAGCAGCCGGCCAAGTAGCTTATTTTCTATTATATTTGGGCATTTATGCGGAAATATATTGCTATGAAATGCAAATGTATGTTTTTCCCCGGAAAGTTATGGATAATTATCTTATCTGTAGCTGCTTTTTATGCCTGCGGGCAGGTACGAGCTGACCCTAATTCGGTAATTACATCTACAGATGCAAGTAGTGTTGTGCTTGCAAGTATCGATGAGCAGCATTCCGCCGCACATATCGAGCCTGCGAGAATGAATTTACAATTCGGAATTGCTGTTATTTTCGATGGAACAGGCGACCTGCATTATTACGCAAAATCCGAGACTGCGCCGGCACCGAAATACAAGCTGACTGTTAAAGCTGCATCCGATGATTTTACTTTCGGCGAGCCGAATTTACCTGATTGGAAAATTTTTACCGACCCGGCTGGAAACCAGGTTGAGGTATATGTCGGCAATTTCGATATCTTCATACCAATCATTATTTCTGATTTCCCTGAGAACCTCATAAGTGAGGTTGATGTCACTATATCGGGACTGGCATGTACGAGCATGACATGTCTTAGCCCATTTGAAAAAACCCTACAAACAAAAATTGATTGGAGTAAAAGACAAAGCTGGACAAATATCAGTTTTGAAAAATCAGCCGCAGTCTCGGAAAATGTGGTTAAAGCGGCACCAGCTCAGCCAATCTGGTTTGCACTGGGTCTTGCTTTTCTTGCCGGACTTGCACTTAACATTATGCCCTGCGTCTGGCCTGTATTGCCTCTTATAGTTATGCGCATCGTGAGCCGGTCGAAAAAGAGCCGTAGTGTCTCCATCGCTCTGGGACTTTCATTTTGCATTGGAATATTACTATTTTTCGCAATTCTTGCAGGAGCGAATATCGCCTTGCAGATGATTTATGGAACTGTTCTCCAATGGGGAGACCAGTTCCGCAATCCTGTATTCGTTTCCGTTATGGCACTCCTGCTTGTCCTGCTGTCACTGTTCATGTTCGGAGTCTTCACGATTACAGTGCCATCGGTAATTTCGAGCAGGCATAGCTCCGACAAAGGATATTTTTCAGCGATAGGAATGGGACTTCTCGCTGCTGTTTTAAGCACACCATGCAGCTTCGGGATTTTAGCAGCCGCGTTCGCATGGGCGCAGTCCCAGCCGCTAAAACTGGCAACTATCGGGATAATGTCCATCGGTCTCGGAATGGCGCTGCCCTACTTTATTCTTACTTCCATCCCCGGACTGCTCAGCAGTCTGCCAAAGCCAGGACGATGGATGGAGCTTTTCAAAGAAGGCGTAGGTTTCATCCTGCTCATCATTGCGGTCAAGCTGATTATCGCCCTTCCTGAAGCTCGCACGAGCGGCGTATTATACTTCGCAGTTGTGTTATCTTTCTGCGCTTGGATGTGGGGAACTTGGATTACATACAATACGAAGCCATTCAAAAAGTGGCTCGTGCGAATCACTGCTCTCGCACTCGCTTCTATCGCAGGCTGGACGTTCCTGTCCCCTGCCGCCAACGAGCTTATAGACTGGCAAAGCTACGATGCAACTGCGATTCAAAAAGCAATCGATAATGACAGACCTGTCCTGGTCGATTTTACCGCCGACTGGTGCTTTAGCTGCCAGCTCGTGGAAAAAACAGTATATTCCCGCAAAGACATCGCCGACTTAATCAAGCAAAAAAACATACTTGCAATAAAAGCCGACACTACGGAAAAAGACTTTCCGGCAACGAAAGCCTTACAGCAGGTTTTCAATGAACCCGGCGTACCCGTAACAATCCTCTTAATCCCCGGCTCAAACACCCCCATAAAATTCCCAGGCATCCTTTTTGCCGACAAGCTAAAACAGCAACTCGAACAGTTGAAAGTGACTAAGTAGGGTGCGATAAATCGCACCAATCCCACACCCAGAAAGCAAATCAAAAATAGCCACAAGGAAGGAAATAAAGGTGTCCGGTACGCTAAGAGTTTCGTACCGGATTTTTTTTCTCCATTAGAATTTAATTTGCATTCTGGCAAATAACATTCGTCCTGGCGTTTCGAGTGCAGTTAAATGTCCTGCCCCAAAAACGGGATTCTGTGTTTCATTCAGAATATCAGATACACCAATCATAAATTCACCTCTTTTTTTGGCGAATTTACGGGATAGCGTCAAGTCCCATCGGTGATAAGTCTTAAGACCTGCCGTTAGACTTTGGTCATATTTGACACTGTTTTGAAATACATAATTACTATTGACTGTCCATTTATCATCGAGAAAAACTCGTCCAGTCAGCCCGGCTTTATGTGATGCTGGTGGAAATGACCGTGTGTTTTGACCCGTTTGGTCTGTTTCAAATCCATTATCGCATACCAGGTTTTCAGCCTGATTTTAGATTTTTGATAAGTAAGCGAAAACTCTCCTCCGAATGAATTGGCACCATCTATGTTTAGAAAGGTACCATAATATAAAGGTGGTGGTGGCGGGTCAGGTGTTAGTACAAAGCCGCAAATCTTATTGACCAGTCTTTTGAGGTTTCACTGTAATTATCCACACGTCCCTGTCCTTCAAGAGTCAGCCGATCAGTCACAGACCAACTGTCCATAAGAAAAATACCGCACCAGTACTCATCGACATCACCTAAATTATTTTCATTAAAAGAGGAGGAAACATCGGTTCGTATCCTGTTCCAGCGAACATTACCGCCGGTAGATATTTTATGATTATCAGCAGGTTTGAAATTTATTTGCCCCTCAAGGTCATTTTGCAGGTACTGCATATGGTCAGTGAGTACTCTGCAGTGAGTGTTCCATGAATTTCCAAACCACTGTATATAGCCGCTGGTATCCTTGTCAAACTTATGATCAAGTCTTGCGAATAATTGTGTGTATTCAGTCAGAATATCCCGTCTTGGATAATATCCAACAAATTCAAAATCTCCCTCCTGTACGGACGAATGTGACGCACCAAAGCTCCAGCGACTCTGGTCGTTCACGTGGTACTCAGCCTGAGTATTGAATTTATAGAATCGTCCCCAGTCTCTTGCGCTATAACCGTCTAAGTCTGTTAAAGTTTGTTGATGGGCGGAGAGATGATACTTACCAGCTCCTGCAGCATCGGAATCTTTAACATCTTCATAACCAGCCGAAACTTTCCAGCTCCATTTATCTTGTTGTTGTCCATATATCAGACTATTGTAGGTGTCTTCGAACTCGGTAACAGTTGTGGAAACCAATCCACCCAAAAGTTGGTCAGGTTTTTTTGTGATGATATTGATTACGCCGGTAAAGGCGTTGGCGCCCCACGCTGCCCCGACAGGGCCACGGACCACTTCGATACGTTCAATCTCTTCCATCAGAACAGGTATTTGTTCCCAGTGCGTTGTTCCAAAGATTGGATTCGTTACAGGTCGTCCGTCAATCAGGATCAGGGTACGGTCTGAAACATCACCAAATAAGCCCCTGATACCGACTATGTAACGCTGGCGATCCTGTCTCCGTACATCTACTCCTAAGGTAAATTGCAATATCTCCGGAATACTGGTCATACCGCTGTTGTGGATATCCTCGGCTGTGATGATACTGATAGGAACAGAAGCTTTGTTGATTTTTTGTTCTTGTCTCGATGCCGAAACAACAGTCGGAACCTCCAGCAGTTCTTCAAGAGACATTTCAAAAAGGTCAGCTGGATCATCCGATTCCTGTTGTGTTGCAAATGCGTTTGAAGCAATTGTAAGCACAATTAGAAGACCGCAAACAAACCAGACTTGATGTATAAATGAACGCTTGTTCGCTAATATTATATTAGAATTATTCAGTTTAAACACAATTGTAAAACCCCCAATAAATATTTCTTGATATTGCTAAAATCGGCATTATTACCTTGCTGTTTTACTAAAAAGCAAACTTTATATTGCATCAACCCGCGCAAAGCTATTAAGCATCAGAATTTGCTGTCTCTTGAAGCGTTCCTGATTTGAAATGATAGTTATCTCGAATAGAGTCAGAGATAAATCACTATCGAATGTCCGATATTATGATTAAAATAAGGATGAATTAAATGTGTCCGTTAAAGGGGACATTCTACTTTTTGATTTTAGAAAGACAATGCGATTACTCATCGAATTATCTCCCGCCAAGACTTTTGTTAGTGCTTAGTTTTTAGTTTAGTTTATGGATTCCCGCCTTCGCGGGAACTACCATGCTTAGACAATCATGCTTCGCTTTTAGCACTTAAGGTATAAGCTTCGCCATGGCAGGCAATATAAGAAAAATGATCTCTCTGCGGCTTTGCGCCTTTGCATGAAAGATAATCCGTGTTAATCCTGTAAATCCTAAATGATTGGAGACAGAATGAGGTGTGAAACAAAGCAAATTTGTCTGCTTATGCAGGAAATCTTTAACGCTAAACGCTACATACAAAAAGCTAATAAAAGTCGAGTAAATTTGATAAAAAAAATAAAAAAATTGCAAATATTCTTTATAAAATTAACAATTTTTAGAAAAATATTCATTTTTGCTCCGATAAAAACTGGAAAAAAATTTAGCGAACTGAATAATGTTATAGTTTTTAAAAAAAATCAATACTGTTGCCTAAATATACTAAACTATCCAATTTAACATAACCGATATAGATATTATTATTGATGTAATGATAATATTAAGGAGTTTATTATGCAGGCAACAATAGAACAGAGAACCGAAAGCAGAAACAGCGTTTCCTGGCCTGTGAGCGTCTGGATGCCGGATGCAAACAGATTCTTTTACGGACGAAGCTGCAATATCAGCAGGACAGGCGTATTTATCACGCTTCCTGTAACAACACCTATACAGACCGGGCATGTTGTGGAGCTGAATTTCCCTCGAACCCAGGCTTTAGCAAAAGAAAAAGGGCAATACGCCCGCATCAAAACCGGCAGAGTAGTTCGTGTTGACCGCAAAAATCTGCTCGAAAACGCCGAAGTCGGCGTGGGAATCGTCTTTAATTAGTCCCTTTTCCTTCTGATTACAGAAGAGTAAACATAGAGTCGATGGCTATCGGATTCGTCGGGCAAGGGCCTCGAGCCTTAGCCGGACGAACGGGGCAATGGAAAAGAAAAGGCTGACGGCTGTGGAGGGTCGTCAGTCTTTCATTTTTATAAGTCAAACCAATTTCAACACTTACAACAATTCAATTCGCCGCAATTTTACGAAACTTCTATACATTTTCTGAAAATTCGTGCAATGCTGAGTCTCTATTGCTAAAATTGATTTCGTGAAAAATACGCCTGTACAAAACAGCATAGAAAAATATCCCCTGCAAATCCAGGAATGCGGCACATGTGAATATCGCAAAATACTGAAATTGCAGCACGAGCTGCACCAAAAACGACTAAAAAACCAAATTCCCAATACTGTTATAATAGTCGAGCATCCTGCAGTCATCACATTCGGCGCAAGGCAAAGTGCAAATAAGCTGCTTGTCAGTAGAGAGAAATTGGCCTTTCAAAATATTGATATCGTCGATATTCGCAGGGGTGGAGGCACTACTGCACATAATCCTGGACAACTGGTTTTTTACCCGATTCTTGATCTGAAGCAATTGTCACTTGGAATCAGCGAATATATAAGAAATCTTGAAATAATCGCCCAGGAGCTTCTTGAACAAGCAGGTCTGGAAAGCAAAATGAAAAAAGGCTATCCAGGCTTATGGATTTGTGATAAAAAAATAGCTTCAATTGGCGTGCGCGTGTCAAAATTCACAACATATCACGGCATGGCTATAAATATCAATAATGATCTTGGAATTTTCGATTATATCAAGCCCTGCGGCTTAGACAATATCGAGATGACCTCTTTATCGAAAGAAACAGGCAAAAAACATTCGATGAGTCTTATAAAAAAACGATTATCTAAACTGCTTTTAAGGCATTTGCATGAAAAAGCATCATGAAAACAATATACGTGCGGCACAAGAAAAAAAAAGAAAACTGCCACCATGGCTGCGAACGGTTTTGCCTGCTGATAGTACCTTCAGTCATACCGAAAAAGTCTTGCACGACCTTGACCTGAAGACTATTTGCAACAGTGCGAATTGCCCGAACAGGGGACAATGCTGGTCGAGAGGTACGGCTGCTGTATTGATTCTTGGAAATATTTGTACGCGAAACTGTAAATTCTGCTCGGTCTCTTCCGGAAAACCTGCGACTCCTGATGTCACTGAGCCTGCCCGGCTGGCGCAAATGGCAATACAACTAAAACTGAAATACCTCGTTATAACCAGTGTCAACAGGGATGACTTAGCAGATGGCGGAGCGTCCCACTTTCGCGATTGTATCAATGAAGTAAGGCAGCTATGTCCTGATATGAAATTTGAAATGCTCACTCCCGACTTTCGCAATTGCCAGGAGAAAGCGATAGAGATTCTGCGGGATTGTATGCCGTTTGTTTTTGCGCATAACGTCGAAACAGTTCCCTCGCTTTATAAAATAGCCAGAGCTGGAGGAAATTATCAAAGGTCACTGAATCTGCTGAAGATGGCCAATGAAAGGCTCGGTGACATTCGAACGAAATCCTCGATTATGCTCGGTCTTGGCGAAAAGGATTGGGAAGTTGAGCAAGTCCTGAAAGACCTGTACGAAGCCGGCTGCCAAAGAATAACCATAGGCCAGTACCTAAAACCAACGAAAAAGTCACTTGAAGTCGCAGAATACATTACTCCCGAAAAATTCGAATGGTGGAGGCAGAAAGCTCTTGAGATGGGATTTTCATGGGTAATGTCGTCACCATTTGCAAGAAGCTCCTTTTTCGCAGAGCAGGAAAATACTTTTTAATATTTTGAAATTGAACCTTAATCTATAAAGCAGGACAATAATGGAAGTATAATTAGAAAACAAGTGAGGAAGAAAAATGTTTATTGATGGTATAGGAATTTCATGATTCAGAAGTTTTGGGAAAGAAGTCCGGCGGATCGGACCATTTAAGAAAATCAACTTAATTCGGAGCTTTCCCATGCCTAAGAAAACCTTCCTGCCGAAGGCTGGTCTTGTCTATTAATTGTGAAATGGATTTGTCCAATTCACACAGAACAATTATAATCTAATATAGTGGATAGCTAAAAGTAAGGAAAAATTCCGCAGATAAATGCCGTGTTTCGCAGATTTTTTATTAAACACCACGAAGAGCCGCGAAGAATAAAGAAATTATTATAAATCCGTGTAAATCCGTTTAATATGTATCTTTCAGGTGTATGGAATCCCGTATTCACGGGAATGACAGCGAGAATCGCGTGGTTCAAAAATCTTACGTGAAAACCAGGAATTTACTTATTTTACGATTTATTAAATATATTATATTTTAATTGGGTGAAAAGCTTCACCTTGAAGAAAGGTAAATTTTTTCCGGAGGGGGAGAAAATGAGACCTTTAGAGAAGTGCGCACCGCGCAATAATCGCGGTACGGTAATGATTGTTTCGATGATTTTGCTGATAGTAATTTCTTCACTGGCGATTTCAATAGCCGCCATGTCAGGCACAAATGTTCAGCTCGCCGAAAATCTTCATAGTGCCAATCGTGTACGAGCCTGCTCTGAATCCGGATTCGATGTAGTGCGTTACTGGCTCAGCCGCGTAACAATTCCTGGTTATGCAGGCACTGAACAAAGACTAAGCAGTATTGCAAATTCGCTGCAGGAAAAACTTGCAACTGAATCCATTACTAATATTCCTGTATCATTCGATGGTTCTTCAATAATCATTCCTTCTGTTATCCTGAATTCAGTTGACGGTTCAGGTTTTTCGGCTGTAATTACATTAACAGACAGCGAAACAGTTTGTGTTGATGTCACGGGCTACAGCGGGCAAATGACACGGGAAATAAGCGGAAGTTATAATTTTAACGTGATTGGTCATTCTGTTTTCGATTATGGCGTTGCGACAAAGGGACCTTTGTCACTTTCAGGAAATGTTGAACTCGATGGTGTTAACGTTTCTGTCGAATCGAGCGTATTTATAGAAAGTGAGAGTTCCAATCTTGCTTTGTCGATAGTAGGTAATTCACAGATTGCCGGTAATGTAAAGATTGTAAATTCCACTGCTTCAGTATATATCCATGGCGGCCATGCCGGTATAGGCGGTGAAACAGGCCAGGCTGCTGTGGATAATCATGTTTCGTTCGGTGTACCTGCTACGGATTTTCCCGTACCAGAACCTGCGATGTTTGAGCAATATGCAACTACTGTTATTGATGGTAATACTGATACTTCTTCGGATACAGTTTTTGAGAATGTAAGAATACAGGCGAATGTTAATCCGGTTTTTTCCGGTCATACGACACTGAAAGGGATTGTTTATATTGAGGCTCCCAATGTCGTTCAATTCTCTGGAGGCGCTGATATAACAGGTATAATTATTGGTGATGGTGACATTACAGATAATTCCGGCGATAACCGTCTGATATTTACCGGTAACGTTGAAAGTCATCTAATAAGCGAGCTTCCGGATGAGCCGCAGTTCACGGATTTGCGTGATTTATCGGGAACTTTCATTATGGCTCCCGGCTTTGGTCTTTCTTTCGGTGGAAATTTTAATGCCCTGTGTGGCGTTATAGCAGGTAACGGTATCAATTTTAGCGGCAATGCAGGTGGAGTTATCAACGGTACAATTATTAATTATTCCGATGAAGAGATGACTCTGTCAGGCAATAGTGATTTAAGTTTTAATCATTCCGGTATAACTGAATCTCCTGCCGGTTTTGTCCCGGAATATACAATGACCTATAATCCAGATTCTTATATGGAAATTATTCAATAAACATTTCCAGTTCCGACCAAAATTCATATTTTTTCAACAATTATGCTCTTGGGAGCCGAATTTAAGGTTTGCTGTACAATTTTTAAGATCCCGCCAAGGCGCGAAGACGCAGAGATAAATGACTGAAAATGAAATTGGACAAAAAAAGAATACAGCCCGTGCTATGTAGCGATACTTCGCAGAGTAGTAAACTCAAAATACAAAATACAGAATGATTAATTGGATTAAAGATTCTCGTATTCTAAGGATAAATATTCTTATGTCAGCATGGGCTAAAGCCCATCCTGCATCAATTATATTATAAAATTGTTTCAATATTCCCCGTGGCTAAGCAGATAAATGATTTTTTTGGTAATTCCCTTGTTTTAGGTGGTTAGAATGTTATAATTCTACGGATTTACTTGGGAAGAAATTATGGCTTTACTAAATGTAAATATAGATCATATAGCAACGATACGACAGGCACGGCTGACAGATGAACCGGACCCTGTCTGGGCAGCGGCTGAGTGCGAACTGGCCGGAGCGAACGGAATTACTGTGCATTTGCGCCAGGACAGGCGGCATATCAACGACCGCGATGTGTATGTTCTGAACGAAACCGTCTCGTGCAAGTTCAATCTTGAAATGTCCATGGCCGAAAGTATTGTAAAAATCGCGGAAGAAGTCAGGCCGGACCAGGTTACTCTTGTTCCCGAAAACAGGAATGAGCTGACAACCGAGGGTGGGTTGAATTGTGCCGCAAATAAAAAGAAGCTCAGTGAAGTTGTCAAAAGAATGCACAAAAAAGGTATTCTTGTGAGCACTTTTATTGTTTCGGATATAAAGCAGATAGAGGCTTCCGCACAAACCGGCTGCGATGCAGTCGAGCTGCATACGGGAATGTATGCAAACGCCAAAAATCAAAAACAGGCGGAAAAATGTGTCGAGGATTTGATAATCGGCAGAGATTACGCCCTGGAAAACAACCTCGTGGTTCACGCCGGTCATGGTTTGACTTACCGTAATATTGCAGGTGTCGCGTCTATACGGGATTTATGTGAATTCAATATAGGCCATAGTATTATCGCACGGTCGGTTTTTATCGGAATCAGGCAGGCGACATCTGAGATGATACAGCTTATAGAGAAGTATAGTTTTTAAAAGTGAGTACAGTAAAATTGAAGTTACGCATATTTTAAGAAAAAACGTATCGCGGGCATTCCATTCGGCTTTGCTCAGGACAGGAAAAGCCCGCGAATACGTGGGCAAGATGCCCACGCTACAAAAA
This sequence comes from uncultured Pirellulales bacterium, assembly GCA_964430845.1. Lineage (GTDB taxonomy): Bacteria > Planctomycetota > Phycisphaerae > Sedimentisphaerales > Anaerobacaceae > JAFGPS01. The sequence continues at coordinate 12,213 of CAYSHS010000069.1, forward strand.
AAGCAATTAGGAGAATGAAATGTTTACAGGAGCAATGGTAGCGTTAATAACACCTTTTCAGGATGGTGAAGTTGATTTTCATACACTTGATGAGCTGATTCGCTTCCAGATCGAGGGAGGTATAGATGCAATTGTACCGGTAGGAACGACTGGAGAATCACCCACTCTCAGTCACGAGGAACAGAAGCAGGTAATCCAAAGAGTTGTCGAGGTTGTAGGCGGTCAGGTCCCAGTAATCGCAGGCGCCGGTTCCAATAGCACGGCAGAAGCTATCGAGCTTACCGCTTTCTCAAAACAAATCGGGGCCGACGCAACTTTACAGGTTACTCCATACTACAATAAACCCACACAGGAAGGCTTTTATCAGCATTTCAAGGCAATAGCTGAAGAAGTTGATTTGCCAATGGTTTTATATAACATACCGGGTCGATGCGGTGCGGGAATGACGCCTGAAACTATCGCCAGATTGGCTGAAATTGAAAATATCGTAGCAATTAAAGAAGCAACAGGCAGCCTTGACCAGGCAAGTGAAATTGCAAACCTGTGTGATATAACTATTATCTCGGGAGATGATTCACTTACACTACCTTTAGCATCAATCGGAGGTAAAGGTGTTATCAGTGTAGCGGCCAATATCGTTCCTGCAGATGTAAAAGCCATGACGGATTTAATTCTGGAAGGCGACCTGGTTTCAGCAAGGCAGTGGCACAATAAATTATTTAAGCTGTGTAAAAGTATGCTGACCCTGGCGACAAACCCGAT
>CAYSHS010000070.1:0-12972 GCA_964430845.1 uncultured Pirellulales bacterium
TGACATAGGTATCAGAGGTGATTTCTATGTGCCTGATTCCAAGAGCTATGCCGATAATTCAAACTGGACTTCTCTGTCACCACTTGCGGTAACCGCAAAAAATCCACATTTATCACAAGTAAGTCCATATATCACATGGTGGCAAAGTCCATTTGTTAAGTTTCGTGTAGAGTATGACTACTGCGACGGCAAAGGTATCGAGAATTCCGAACATGTTGTCTGGCTTCAGGCGATATTTGCTGCAGGCCCGCACAAACACGAACGTTACTAACAGAAAGGAGAAAGATTATTATGAAAAAAATATTACAAATAATTGGACTGATTTTTATTCTTTTAACAACAAATGTATATGCTCAAAAGAAACTAAATGTTGTTACAACACTGCCGGATTATGCTTTTTTTGCCAAAGAAATTGGTGGTGACAGAGTCTCAGTCAAAGCAATTGTAAGAGGTGACCAGGACGCGCACTTTATACGGCCAAAGCCATCTTTCGCTACGGCTTTACGAAACGCGGATGTTCTGATTGCCACAGGTCTGGACCTGGAACTCTGGATTCAAACAGTAATAGATAATTCAGGTAACAAAAAGATTCGCAGCGGCCAGGCAGGATATGTCTCCGCATCGACCGGCATGAATTTACTGGAGAAACCCGAATCAAACTCAAGGGCCGAAGGCGGTGTTCATATTTACGGCAATCCGCATGTCACATGCAGTCCCATTCTAATGAAAGTAGCGGCTAATAACATAGCTGCCGGCCTGATTAAAAATGACCAGGAAGGAAAGGAAATTTATCTTAAAAACCTAAAGGAGCTAAACAACAAAATCGACGAAGCCTTATTCGGCAAAAAACTCGTTGAAATATTAAGCGGTGACACTCTTTGCAGACTTGCCGAGCAAGACAAACTGATACCCTTTTTGAAAGAACAGCAGTTTGAGGAAAAACCTTTGATTGAGTATCTTGGCGGATGGATGGGCAAAATGTTACCACTCAGAGGAACACCGATTGTGACTTATCACAAAAACTGGGTGTACTTTATTAAATTATTTGGCCTTGAAGAAGCTGGAACAATAGAACCTAAGCCGGGCATACCACCATCGGCTAAACATGTAAGTGACCTTATCAACCTTATGAAAGAAAAAAAAATCGGGATTATTCTGGCGGCTAATTATTTTGATGAGCAGCAGGTAAGAAGTGTAGCAGCAAGAACGGACGCCGAAGCTGTAATCGTTCCTATATATGCAGGTGGAACAAAAGGGACAGAAGATTATTTCAAACTTGTGGATTTCTGGGTTGATAATCTTTTAAAGGCTGCAGAAAAGAAGGATATTCTGAATAAAAAGTAGCAGAGAAAGACAAATATAATGAATTCTGAAATAGTGCGTTTTTTCTCAGTACAGATTGCTTTGCTTGCGGTTGTATTGGTTTTTCATACTTACATCGGTCTGCACATTATCAGGCGAACTTTAATATTTTCAGACCTTGTGCTCGATCAGTTAGCCGCGTTTGGAGCTATGGCCGGTATATTATTGGGAATAGAATATGGCACGTTCAACTCATATATATCCTCTATGGCCGCTGTACTTTTTGGAGCATTGTTGCTTGCTGTGATAAAACCTAAAAACAGTTCTATACCTCGCGAGGCTGTTATCGGTATTATTTATGCAATGTCGTTAGTTGCCTCCCTTTTATTAGCCGACAAGCTGCGCGGCGGTGAAGCTTACGTGACCAAGACCCTTGCAGGTTCTATGCTCTGGGTTACATGGCCTTTAGTCGGTGTTACAACAGTAGTTTATATTTTGCTTTTGATGTTTCATTACAGGTTTCGAGATAAGTTTATCAAACTGGCGGAAAATCCCGGGGGATTTGAAAGAGAAAAACTCTGGGATTTTCTGCTTTTTGTAACCCAGGGGATAATAACTGTTCTGATAGTTCCTATAGCAGGAGTGTTACTGGCTTACGCTTTCCTGATGATTCCTGCGGCTATAGCAGCTATGTTTACAAAAAAATGGGCTGCGGCTGTAATTATTGGATGGGCGATTGGCTTTGTGGCCTGTTTAATTGGACTGTGCGGCTCATACTTTTTGAATTTCCCTTACGGCCCAAGCATGGTTCTGTCTTTAGGTGTTTTCTTTATCGCGGCGATAATTATCCGGTCGTTGTTTTCTGGTAATAGCCTATTTAGAACTAAAGGAACTCAATAATGCCAACGATAATTCAAATTCTGGGTTTGCCTTTCCTGGCATGTGTTTTGATGAGTTCTATTCTTGGCTATCTCGGAACACACGTACTTAAAAGGGAAGTGATTTTTATCGATATTGCTCTGGCACAGATTGCGGCAATCGGTGCTATCATTGCACATTTAGCATTTGAAGCACATAGTGGCTCTACAACGGCATATTTATGTTCTTTCGGCTTTGTCATATTGACATCCGGATTTTATGCTTTGGTAAGAAGCAGGATTACACAAATTTCGCTTGAAGCGGTTATAGGTATATCGTATGCAATCGGAGCGGCAGCCGCTCTTTTTTTAGTCGGTATTGCACCCGGCGGTCACGTGCATATTCAGAGCATACTATCAGGCAATCTTCTTTGGGTAGGATGGAGACAAATAATAACGATTTTAGCAGCATTTTTTGCGACAGGATTTGTTTTTTATCTTATCCGAAAACCAGTTACAGAAATATCAAATGGTTATAAAAATGGTCTGAACAAAGGAATAAAAATATTATTCTGGGATTTCGTTTTTTATTTGCTGCTCGGCGTTGTGATTACAATATCCGTTGAAATTGGTGGAGTTGTTGTTGTATTCGCATTCCTGATTATACCCGCGACAATTTCACTAATTTTCTCGTCCCGATTGCCTTTACAACTTTTCATTATATGTATATCAGCAACGATTGGTTCCCTGCTCGGATTATTATTTGCTTACTATCTTGATTTTTCAATCGGGCCGGCTATCGCCTTATTTCTGGGTGGAGAATTGGCAATAGCTGCAATCGTCAGTAAGTTCAGGATTAATATTCAGTAAAAATAAATGAGCTAATATGCTAATTTTATAATTCTAATGGTCAGCTCATTTATTATAATTGCATTCTGGCCTTTTGCTTCGGCAAAATGGGATTTTTCAACGGGTGCATCCGTAGTAATTGTGTTCGGTTTAATACTGGTCATATGTGCAGCAATAAAATATGCCTTCACTCTAACAAAAACAAGCTATATGAGCAGGTTTTGCAATAGTTATAGTAAAAGTTAATATAAGAGTTTTGCATAAATGAGAAAAGGCATACCCTGTTCCAGAACGGTTCAGAGCATACTTTGGAAAGAAAAAATGTGAATGATATAATAGTATAATAGTTATTCCTTTATATTTTTCTTTTCAAGTAAATAGCCATTTTTTACAATAATATTCAAATAGAATAAGGTTTTATTTAAGGAATTAAATATGGCATTTACTCTTGAAATCGGACAAAAGGCACCGAATTTTAAATTACCGGCTACGGACGGCAAAACTTATCAACTGACAGATTTTGCCAGTGCAAAGGCACTTGTTGTATTTTTCACCTGCAACCACTGCCCATACGTTCTTGGCTCTGATGAAGTTACCCGAAAAACAGCCGAAAACTTCAAACCGAAAGGAGTCGCATTCGTTGGTATTAATTCTAACAGCGAAAATACTTATGAAGAAGATTCCTTCGATAATATGGTCAAGCGAATGAAAAAAGAAAAGTTTCCCTGGTTTTACCTTTACGATAAAAGTCAGGATATAGCTCGTGCGTACGGTGCTCTTCGAACGCCTCACTTTTTCGTATTCGACAAGGACCGCAAATTGGTCTATGCAGGTCGCGGCGTAGATAATCCACGCGAAACCACTAAAATGACTATCAACGATTTGGACAACGCCCTAACTGAACTGCTGGAAGGCAAAACTATAACAGCTCCTCTTACGAATCCTATCGGCTGTAATGTAAAATGGGAAGGTAAAGATGCTCACTGGATGCCTGCTGAAGCATGTGATTTAGTATAATAGAACCAAATCGGGGTGACACGACTTGAACGTGCGACCTCTTGCACCCCATGCAAGCGCTCTAGCCAAACTGAGCTACACCCCGAAACACTCTATCTTATATCATATTTTTTCCAAAAACAAAACATTTTTATAAAATAAATCATAGAAAACAGTTTTACATAGAACAAAATGATTCTTATATGAAAATAAATGAAGAATAATAATTCAGGCTTTTATCAGGAAAAAAATTGCCAAATCATTTTGCCTTCGTTATTATAAGCGGCAAATTCTGTACAGGTTTTTTATCGTATCCGTTAAAACCTGTGGTTAATGCCCAATAGTTCAGAAATAAAAGGAGTGAATTATGCAGCCTGAAATGCAGAAAAAACTGTCAATAGGTGAAAAGGTTGGTTTTGCCTGTGGTGACTTAGCATCGAATTTATATTTTCAAACCTTTATGACATTCATGCCGTATTTTTATACGAATATCTTCGGATTAGCCGCCGGTGCAATGGGATGGATGTTTTTATTCAGTAAACTCTTCGATGCGGTTAACGACCCAATTATGGGCATGTTAGCTGACCGAACCAATACCAGGTGGGGAAAATACAGACCGTATTTATTATTTGGCGCCATACCTTTCGGAATAGCAGGTATTTTAACTTTTACAACACCAGATAGTAACAAGCTTCTTTACGCATTCCTTACATACAACGCAGTGATGATGCTTTATACTCTTGTAAATGTGCCCTATTGCTCGCTTATGGGTGTTATGACATCCAATACGGCGGATAGAACAGTGCTTTCTTCGTATCGATTCGTTGGTGTCTTTATCGGTCAGTTTGTAGCTTTCTATTGCGTTGGAAAACTTCCTACAATACTCGGTGGTGGTAACGAACCGACAGCCAAAGGATACCAGATAACAATGACAATTCTTTCGATCGCGGCTATTATTCTGCTTTACATAACCTTCTTTACCTCGAAAGAGCGTATTCATCCCCCAAAGGGACAAAAGAATCCTATGGGGCAGGACTTGAAAGACTTGATTTCAAATAAACCATGGCTGATGATTGGCATTGCAACTCTTTTCCAGCTAATTTTCGTAGCAATATATAGCGGTGCCAGGCCATATTATTTTGAATTTTTTGTAGGAAACTCAGATAAAGCATTATTTGGTATTACACTTGAAGGTGGCTGGTCACATCAAAATCTTTTAACTGTTTTCTTAATATCCGGAACTGTTCTGACAATTATTGGTGTTATTGCAACCAAGTTTATCAGCAGGATTTTTGGTAAGGCGTTTACTTATTGGGGCTTTTTAGCTATAACCGGTGTTACAACTATTGCCTATTATTATTTAAAACCTGAACAACTTAATCTTATTTTCGGTATCAATTTCATCAGGTCTTTCGCATTAGGGCCGGTCTCTGCTATGCAGTGGGCAATGTTTGCAGATTGCGCTGATTTTAATGAATGGAAAACCGGCAGACGTTCAACAGCACTAATGATGGCCGCTTCGCTGTTTTTCCTGAAATTTGGCTTGGCTATAGGTGCAGCCGCAATAGGCTGGATTCTTTCAGCTTATGGCTATGAAAAAGGTGTGGAAATAACACCAAGAATTACTCAAGGTATTCGTTTAATGAACAGTTACTACCCGGCAATTTTCACCTTATTAGGTGTAGTTGCCATGATATTTTATCCATTAAACAGTAAGAAAATGCTGGAAATTGAAAATGATTTGCTCGCACGTCGCAAGGCTGATGGTGACCAGGATGCTTGAGGTCAGCTTGAAGCAAATTAATTAACTCAGTCTTAGAATTAGAAACTGTATAGAAAATAACTTCATATTAGGATTTATAATATGAAACATATAGTAAGTTTAGCCTCACTGTTAATTGTTATTGCAGGCTGCTCGACAATGAAAACCGAAACTTTTCAAAACCCGATAATACCTGGATTTCATCCTGATCCGAGTATATGTCGTGTGAAAGATGATTATTATTTAGTTACCAGTTCCTTCGAGTATTTTCCGGGAGTTCCCATCTTTCACAGCAAAGACCTGGTGCATTGGGAGCAAATCGGCTATGTGCTTACACGTAAGAGCCAGTTACCTCTCGAAAAAACCAAATCATCCAGTGGAATCTATGCGCCGACAATACGTTACCATGATGGAACTTTCTATATGGTTACAACTAATGTCGATGGCGGCGGAAACTTTTATGTTACCGCAAAAAATCCCAAAGGTCCCTGGTCTGACCCTATTTGGCTCGACAAAGACGGTGCGGACCCGTCATTGTTTTTCGATGATGACGGAATAGTGTACTATACACGTCAGGTAGCTGGTCGCTTTGGTTATTTGGGACAAACGACTCTTAATCTTAAAACAGGTAAGCTCGAAGGTGACCTGAAAAATATATGGAGCGGCACAGGAGACATTTGGCCTGAAGGACCGCACCTTTATAAAATCAAGGGCAAATATTACGTCATTGCTGCCGAAGGCGGAACCAGTTACGAGCATAAGGTTACTATCGCTCGCAGCGATTCACCCTGGGGACCTTTCGAGTCCGATCCGAATAATCCTATTCTTACACATGAAAATTATACAGATAGTCCGATTCAGGCTACAGGACATGCGGATTTAGTTGAAACACCGGATGGCTGGTGGATGGTTTGTCTTGGTATTCGACCCCAGGGCGGCCGCTTTCATCATATCGGAAGAGAAACTTTTCTTGCTCCAGTCGAATGGAACAAACAAGGTTGGCCTGTTGTAGGTGATAACGGAAAAATCGAATTAGCAATGACCGCACCAAAGCTGCCTCAGAAAGTTTTTAAAGAATTACCAGCCAGAGATAATTTTGATAGTAACAAACTCGCAATGCCATGGAATTTTCTGCGTAATCCTTATGAAGAGGATTTTTCTCTCACGGCCCGTCCGGGATTTTTGCGGCTTAATGGCTCACCTGTTACATTGAATGACCAGGATTCACCTGCATTTGTAGGCCGTCGTCAGACAAGTTTTAACTGTACAGCTTCGACGAAGCTTGATTTCAATCCAAAGCAGGAAAATGAGGAAGCCGGACTTGCAGTTCGTACGTTTGACGGATTTTATTACACAATAGGAATTACCCTTCGGAACAACAAACGCCAGGTCTTTTTCAGAAAAGTCATAAAGGGGCAGGTAACTGATTCTATTGAATATGCAGATATTCAATCGGGACCTGTTATACTGTCTGTGAAAGCAAACCCGTTATCTTATGAATTTACATGTCAATCTTCGAATGGAAAGCGACAGGTTTTAGGAACAGCCCTGACAAAGGATTTGTCTGTGGAAGAAATAGGTTTTGACCAGGGAATGTGTTTTACCGGGGCATATTTTGGAATGTATGCGTCAGGTAATGGAAAGAAGAATACGAGCCAGGCGGATTTCGATTGGTTCGAATATACAATTGAAAAATAATAAGGAAATATTATGGAAATGCAAAGTAATATACCTGCCCTGAAAGATGTTTTTAAGGACGATTTTGTTATAGGTGCCGCCATAAGTATAGACCAGCTTACAGGCAAAGAACCTGATTCTATCGCTCTTGTCGAAAAACATTTTAACACTGTAACACCGGAAAACATCTTAAAATGGTTACTTGTTCATCCTGAACCGGATAAATATGACTTCGAGCCGGCAGACCTGCTTGTGTCTCTTGCACAAAAGAATAATATACAGGTAGTAGGTCACAATCTTGTCTGGCATAACCAGACACCGAAGTGGGTTTTCGAGGACAAGAATGGTAATCCATTAAGCCGTGAAGCGTTGCTTGAGAGAATGAAAGAGCATATTTTTACTGTCATGGGACGTTACAAAGGCAAAATCTATGGCTGGGATGTCGTCAATGAAGCTATTCTGCCGGATGGTACGTATAGAAAAAGCAAATGGTATGAAATTATTGGCGAAGATTATTTAGTCAAAGCCTATGAGTATGCACGCCAGGCTGATCCTGATGCCGAACTTTATTACAATGACTATAATATGTGGAAAAAACCACAGGTTGAAGGCGTTATTAAGTTGATTAAGGATTTACAGTCCAAGGGCATTAAAATAGACGGACTCGGCATTCAGGGACACTGGGCACTTGATGTGCCGCCAATGAATGAAGTTGAGACTGCCTTAAAAGCGGTTTCCGAGCTGGGCATTAAACTAATGGTTACTGAATTAGACATATGCGTGCTTCCTTTTGCAGACCATTATGACAATTTGATTGACCTTTCGTCACTACCGCCCGAAGAACAAAAAAGACTTAGCCCATATCCAGGTGCCCTGCCGGATGATGTTCAGAAAAAGCTCGCTGACAGGTATGTAGAAGTATTTTCAATGTTTCTCAAATATAATGTTAAACGAATAACATTTTGGGCTGTACACGATGGCCAGTCATGGCGAAGCTATATGCCTATTAGAGGACGAACCGACCACCCGATGCTGTTCGACCGCCAGTGTGAACCAAAACAGGCTTTTTGGGCTGTTGTTGGAATGAAAGATAAATAATATTAATGAGCCGAACCGGCTTGAAATATGGATATTATACAATAATATACCGCAAACAGATTTTTAGGAGTAATTAATGGAAAGTAACAAAGATATTGAAATAGTAGCAGCCGGGCATACTTGCCTCGACTTGATACCTGCTTTTACAATCGAAGGAAAAGTTGACAAGATGACAGATGTACTCGTTCCCGGTAAAATGATTAACATGGGCAAATGTGTAGTCGTAGGAGGCGGGCCTGTTACAAATGCAGGAGTTTCTATCAGGAGGCTGGGCGTAAAAACAGAATTAATTGGAAAAATCGGCGATGATGATTTCGGCAAACAGATACTGGCCTGGTATGAAGAGCACGAAGGCCATTTTACGGGAATCAAAATGGTCGAGGGTGAATCGACTTCATACACTATTGCTATTTGCATTCCCGGCATAGACCGCTTCTATTTGCATCACTGCGGGGCAAATGACACCTTCGGCTACGATGATATGGATTTCGACCTCGTACAGAGTTCCAGGTTGATGCTGTTCGGCTACCCACCCTGGATGAGGAAACTTTATGAAAACACAGGAAGTGAATTAACGAAAATTCTCAAAAAAACCAAGGAATTGGGGACAACGACTGCACTTGATATGTCACTGCCTGACGTAAACAGCTACGCAGGACAGGTAAACTGGAAAGCAATTCTTAATGATTGGGTAGCTCTATCAGATATTATGGTTCCGAGTGCAGAAGAGGTATTTTACTTCTTATATAAAGATAAATTCCTTGAAAAAAAGGCAAATCTCGGTGCTAAAGAGAGCGTTCTCGACCATATGACTGTTAAAGAAATTTCCACTTTGGGAAAAGACTTGCTTGAAATGGGTACTGCAATAGCTATGGTAAAATGCGGCCATAGAGGATTGTACATTCGTACCGCCGGAAAAGACAGGCTGCAAAAAATGGGTGCGGCAGGCTGTGCAGACTTAGACAACTGGGCAAATCGTGAACTATGGTTCCCTGTTTATGAAGAAGAAAAATTTGTTGGCGCGCTCGGCTCCGGAGACTCGGCAATCGCAGGTTTTCTTTCTGCATTTGTCTGGGGTCATACGATCGAATCCTCTTTAAGATATGCCAACGCCGCCGGGAGTATGAACGTAACTGTTCCTGACGGACTCACATGGAATAAAGGATTCGACGACCTGACAAAACGAATCGAGTCAGGCTGGAAGACCAAGGAATTGAAAATCACAGAAAACGGATGGAAATACGAACGTGATTTCTGGGTGGGACCTGATAATCATGGAAAATGGGAATCATAAACAAGCATAAAACAGGAGATTAATATGGCAAAAAAAGCAACAAAAAACGAAAGAGAAACATTCATAAAGAAAAAGCTGGACAAAATGACCCTGGAGGAAAAGGTTGGCCAGCTTTTAACATTTACATGGCGAGGAACGATATTAACACCGAGCGGCGTCGAGCAGATCACCAGGCTGCATTGCGGCGGTCTTTGTCTTGAGCCGTATGCACTTGAAACATGCAAGAACCTGTACTGGGGTAATTCACAAATCGATAAAACCTTTAAGAAATCCAAAGATTACTTCGACATTGCCCATACCTACTTCGCCGGCGGGGGTTTCGGCCTCAGCATCACACCGGGCGATTACACAGAAAGGCTGAACCAGCTTCAGAAAATCGCAATGGCAAGACCATCAGGTATTCCTTTACATATGACGATTGATATGGAAGGCGACTTCAAGAACGATTATATGTCCGGCGGTATCAGGCAGTTCCCGCCGCCAATGGGCATGGCCGCTGTAGGCGATCTTAAGATGACCTACAAAGTCGCCAACACCCTCGCCAAGATATGCAGTAATATGGGTGTGACTCAGTTTTATCATCCGGTTTGCGACTGCAACACAAACCCGAAGAATCCTGAAATCGGTGTCAGGTCGTTCAGTGACGACCCGGAAGTCTGTGCCGCTCACGTGGCCGCGACCGTTAAAGGATACCAGGACGCCAACATCGCCGCTACCGGCAAGCATTATCCGGGCCGCGGCGCTTCAGGTACCGATGCACACGATGTGCTCGAAATTCTCAACCTGAGCAAGCAGAGAATGCACGATGTTGACCTGGTTCCATTCAAGTCTGCGATAGATGCAGGCTGTATGGCGATTATGACCGGCCATTCGGTTTACCCTGCTTATGATAAGAATTATCCTACTACTTTGTCGAAGATACTTCTGACCGACCTGCTCAAAGGTGAGCTTGGCTTCGATGGAGTAATTGTTTCAGATGCCATCGGCATGGCCGCTATCCTCAAAAAGTGGCCGTTGCCTAAGGCTTGTGCTATGGCAATCGCTGCCGGGTGCGATACCATCCTGCTCAAAGCAGACGATGAGTCCCGTGCCCAGTGCTTCTTTGGCATCAAGCGGGCAGTGGAAACCGGCGAACTGTCGGAAGAGCGTCTTAATGATGCAGTAACACGTCTGTTACGCATGAAATACGACCAGGGCTTATTTAAAACCGCCGGCAGGAACGACCCGAAAAAGGCCCAGTCTTATAACTTGAGCAAGCCGGTGGTCGATCTCTGCTGGGATGTCTCCAGGAAAGCCCAGATTATTGTTCGCAATAACAACAAGACCCTGCCCCTGAATAATAAAAAGAAGATCATGATAATCGAACAGCGCATCCCATACGAATTTGTTGGCAAGGATCCATATAATCATACCCATGTGTTCTGTGAAGAAATGTACAAGTACGCACAGGACCTTATCCTGGTCGATACCGGTTTCGCTGCTACAGCAGATGAAATTAAAGAGTGCCTCGCGCTCGCCAAACAGGCAGACGTGGTGGTTATGACCAACTATTACGCCCGAATCGTCAAGACCGGCAACAACCAGCTACTTGCACACAAGCTCAAGGCTGCCGGGCACAAGGTCGTAGTAGTTACAAACTATCCTTACGTTCAGGGTACGACCGAGGATGCTGACGCAGTTGTTTGCAACTTCAGCGGCACACCTGATTCTATCAGAATTTCGGCTGGTGTGCTTTTCGACAAAATCAAGCTCTCGAAAACCACCAAGATACCGGTCAACCTCAAAGGTCAGAAGGCGGCTCCTGTGAAAAAACTAAAAGCCGCTAAGGCCGGCCCAATAAGTTTGTCTTTTTGTTAGTAATGCTTAGAGCTTCTGGATTCTCTTTTTTTTGCAGAAGGAAAGGAAAAGAAAAAATGCCAAAAACTTATAGTTTAAAAATGAGTGATGTTTTTACAATTTCGGGAAAGCAGATTTCTGACATTTACGTTAAAAATAGAATGAAGGTTCATTTTCAGGGAATGTCGAAAACTCTTTTGTTCCCTCATACTATTGCCATTCAGGGTGCTCCGACCTGCTCAATAGGTTTGTCTCCTGAAGGTTTGTATAACAGGGTAAATAATGCAGGAAGGCTTATCCTGATGAATCAAAACGCTATTCAATTCGGTTCGGCGCCATTCATTCAAATTGATGATAAATCTACCATGCTCACTACAAGAAACCCGGAGAAGGTCGAAGGCCCGGATGATATGCCCGCGATGAGGAATTACTATCATCCACCTATCGACGAGAAAAACGTCTCGATTTCTATCGCGACACCTTCACTGGAAATGGTATTTAAATTAGGCAAAGTCAGCGTAACGCGAAGATTAATATCTCCTTTATTTGCAGAACGCAAACATGCCCTGATGCCTCTTGGTGTTGAGGAATACGAAGTAACCAATTCCGGCAATAAGGCGATTGAGATTACGCTTGTTATTCCAAGGCCGTCTCTTGTCAATCTCCAGGAAAAGGAATTGAAACCGACCGACCAGGATACCGTGTATGTCTGCTCGGCCCCGGTTAAAGGCCATATACATGAGGAATTCTCTTCTTCAGGCATTAAAGGCGTTGTGATGGCAAGCAAGGAATGTAAGGACAGGATGGTTATCGCTACATCGAATATCAAGGGCGTTTCAATCGATACGAATCCTTACTTCTGTTTGAATTATCTCAAACAGGATTTGCTGGTCAATGCAGACGGCAGTTTTTATCGAAAAAGAGAGCCTCTTGTGAATCAGGATTACGGTGCCGCTATAAGCTTTAAATTTACGCTGAAATCCAAAGCGACTGTAACAGTTCCGGTTGCCATTGCCCTGGATTTCCCGCAACAGAGATACATTGACGGCAAAACATTCGAACGCAAATATGTCAAAAGCTTTAAGAATGAAAAAAACAGGGCTATTGATATGGCAAAACTGGCTTTAAATAACTACTCAAAATGGCTGGACCAAACATTATCCATCCAGAGCAGGATATTTGATATCATTAAAAGCAATCCTGCTTATAAAACTGATAAAGCCGGAGCATTAAGATTAGCACGTTTGATTTTCAATGAATTTAGTTTTCCCCTGTCGAACGCAGCAATTTGGATCGAGGAT
>CAYSHS010000071.1:0-12896 GCA_964430845.1 uncultured Pirellulales bacterium
CATCGGGTTTTGGCCGTGTTAGCCGCCCGGATGAGCCAATATCCCAGATTTATTTTTGAATTTTTTTTTATTTCGCAACTACTGTGTAACTTGGGCTAATTTATTTTACCTTTTGTATATTTTTTTGTCTTCCTGCCTTTTTGGACAATAATATCTTATTCAATTTCTTCTCCAATCTCAATACAAACTTTTCACTGCCAATTTGAAAAGTTCAATATTAATGCTAACTGGCTCTGTCGGCCATGAACTTTGCTGTTTCGATGAGTGCTTTTTTGGCCTGGCTTTGAGGCAGTGAGTCCATAGACTGTATTGCCTTGGAAATGTAGTTTTGTGCCTGCTTTGCAGCGTATTCAAGACTGCCTGTAGTTTTTAACATCTCGGTGAATGTTTCCCGGGTTTTTTTGGAATTATCGCCGTCAAGATAAGTTTTTATCAGCTTCTGCCTTTCCAATTTTTCAATTGAATCGAGCAGATGTATCACAGCAAGAGTAGGCTTGTGTTTTTCTGCATCGCTTCCGATGGTCTTGCCTGTTCTTTTTTCGTCACCGATTATATCTAAAAGGTCATCAGTAATTTGAAAAGCAATACCTGCATTAAGGCCAAAATCGGAAAAAAGTTTTGCCTGTTTCTCGTCTGCTTTCGCCAAAACAGCTCCGAGATAACAACTGCTGCTGAAAAGTGCGGCACTTTTTTCTGTGATTACACTGATATACTCCGGCTCGCTTATTTGCCAGTTATTTTTTTGCACAATCTGCCTAAGCTCTCCTTCGCAAATCCTGACTGCGGCTCCTGCTATTACTTTTGTTACTCTCGTTTCCAGCTCTGAAGACAGCTTAAAGACATGACTCAATAAAAAATCGCCAAGCAAAACCGCAGATTCGTTTCCCCAAAGGCTGTTTATCGTTGGTTTTCCCCGGCGCTGCGTGCCTTCGTCTATTACATCATCATGCAGCAGTGTTGCATGATGAACCATTTCGACACAGGCTGCAACGTTAATATGCTCTTCGGTTATACAATCGCAGCATTTGGCTGTAAGTAAAACCAGTCCGGGACGAATCATTTTGCCGCTGCGATAACGTATTGATACTAATAGTTTGTCGATATCCCCCTTTCTCTTGAGATTTTCAGAAGAAAAGATTAATTGCTCACTCATTAATTTTCTAACGCGAGCCAATTCATCTTTAACAAGCTCTAATGAGGGTATCAGATGGTGTGAATCCGAAATATTGGATGACGCCGAAAACTGCATATAGCGTTTTGAGTATTGTGTATGGCGTATTGCGTATTGTGTGCTTCGAGTTTTATTTTAGCTCAATACACACGACGCACAACGCAATACGACTCTATTCCTTTCCGTGTGCGTAGTTAAAGAACTTTTCTCTGAGCAGTTTTGTAACAGGCCCTGGCACGCCGTCACTAACAGTCCGACCGTCAATTTCGACAATCCCTATAACCTCTGCGGCAGTTCCCGTCAGGAAGAACTCATCACAAACATACAAGTCGAATCTTGTCAGATTTTTCTCAATTACTTTAAGATTTTGCTCTTTTGCAAGCCTGATAACGACTTTCCTGGTTATTCCTTCCAGGGAACCTGACTCGACGGGAGGAGTGTAGATAATTCCTTCTTTTACGATAAAAACATTATCACCGGTAGCTTCAGCGACAAATCCCTCGTGGTTATACATAATCGCTTCAGGCACGTTACTGTCCAAAGCTTCGATTTTTGCAAGAATATTATTCAAATAGTTCAGGCTCTTTACCTGCGGCGGAATCGCCAAGGGATGATTACGCACGGTATTTGCGCTGATTATCTTCATTCCCTTTTCATAAAGCTCTTCGGGATAAAGCTGGATTCTATCGGCTATTATAAAAGTGCAGCTATTCTGGCACACGAAGGGATTCAGTCCGAGCGTGCCAATACCCCTGGTAATAACCAGCCTGATATAGCCATTAACAATATTATTGGCCTTTATAGCTTCTTCCATCGCATCTGCGAGCTGCTTCGAATTGTAGAGGACTTTCAGGCGAATTGCCCTTGCGGACTCGCAAAGCCTTTTAATATGTGCATCCATCTCGAAAACGCGACCGTCATAGACACGGATTCCCTCG
Source organism: uncultured Pirellulales bacterium (assembly GCA_964430845.1). GTDB lineage: Bacteria > Planctomycetota > Phycisphaerae > Sedimentisphaerales > Anaerobacaceae > JAFGPS01. Next base: position 2,110 of record CAYSHS010000071.1, read on the forward strand.
AAGACACCATCGCCGTAAAGTAAACCATGGTCAAAAACAGATACCTTTGCTTCTTCTCTTTCAACGAGTTTTCCATCAAGCCAAATCTTTAAACCCATAATTATAATCCTATATTTTCTATTTTTTCATATGTATTAAATATCACAATGCACATCGTGCTTTAGGTACTTTTTATTTTACCGTCAACTAAAGTTACAATTCTGCCTGCCCTGCGGGCGATTCTTTCGTCGTGAGTAACCATCACAATCGTCTGTCCTGCCTTATTGAGTCCTTCAAGAACCTCTAAGATACTATTTCCAGTAACAGAGTCAAGATTTCCTGTCGGCTCATCTGCTAAAAGTAAGACAGGCTCGTTCATTAGAGCCCTGCCTATTGCGACACGCTGACGCTCTCCGCCCGATAATTGATAAGCCTTGTGCTTTTCTCTTTCGGACAGGCCAAGGGTCTTGAGAAGCTCTCCGGCACGATTTTTCGCCCATTTTCTGCATAAAAACCAGCCTAAAATACTTTTTCCTGCCATTACAGGAAGAAAAACATTTTCCAGCACATTTAATTCGTCCAATAAATGATAAAACTGAAATACAAAACCGACCTTTTTGTTTCGGAATTTGTTCAATTCCCTCGCCGGCAGGCGGTTCAAATTCTGCCCATTAAATTGAACAGTGCCCTTGTCCGGCTTGTCCAGGGCGCCTAAAATGTGCAATAACGTACTTTTACCACTGCCTGATGCACCAATTATAGCAACAAACTCACCTTTGTTAATCGTTAAATTAGTCCCTTTCAGCACCTTGACTTTTACCGGTCCCATTTTATAGGATTTATGCAAATCTTCAGCTTTTAATAATACATCATGATTCATAATTAACTACAAGTGCCTAAATTGCCTAAAGTGAGCTAAAGTAACCAACTTCAATTTTAGACACTTTAGTCCCTTTAGTTCGCTTTGAACTTTTTTCACAACTGGTTCACCTGCAAAATATCAGCCGGTGCTTTTCTTGCGGCCTGCCAGCTCGGGAAAAATGCACCGAGCAAACATGCAACAATAGCGGCAATGGCTATAACTGCCAAAACTGCAAATTTTACTCGATTTGGAATATCACCGATAGCATAAATATCCCTGTTCCACAATTGAAATCCATATTTATTATTCAGCCAGCCTTCAAGTCGATTGACATTCAATAAGAAAAGCCAGCCCGTGAACAAACCAAGAGCGGAGCTTAACAAGCCAATCAATAAGGCAAAAATAGAAAATAATTCGATAATATCTTTTTTCGAGACACCTATACTTTTTAAGATTCCGATATCCTTGCTCTTGTGACTGATAATCATATAAAAGACTACCAGGACAATGAAAACCGTCGTAAGTCCGACAAAGCCGAACATTACAATCAGCTCAGCCTGCTCATTCTCCATAGGTGCTATAGACTCCCGCCTGAATTCCTTCCAGCTTTGCACTGTTACCGTATCCAGAAGAAATGCCTGAGACTCATTATTTTTTTCAGACCGGTATTTATTCCATAAAGAGCGTACTATCTCACAGCCTTTATTGATTTTCACACCCGGTGCAAATTTGATTTGAATTCGGGAGACTCTTTTCGTTGGGCCTGCCATTCCGCAAAGTTTTTGCGCCTGCTCAAAAGGCACATACATTACCATGTCATCAACACGGGGCAGTCCTGTGCTGGAAAGGTCACTCAAATAAAATGTTTTCGTATTTACCATGTCGGTGCCGGCTTGTGCAAACGCGCCTTGTGGAGTTAAAGGAAAGCAGCTAATGGAATAACTGTATTCCGGTACCTGAGCTTTATCCGGATATTCGGCACCTTCGACCCGGAGCATCGTGTCACCCATAACACACCCGGTCAGATTGGGATCGTATGACAGCTTAAATACCCCCGATACATCGCGCCTGTTGTAATAAAGAGTATTGGCAAAGTCCGTAACCTCGCTGTAAGTATTCGGTTCGATACCCATAATCTCAACTGCACTATCGCTGTTCGAGCCTCTTCGTCTTCTGAGTGCAAAACTTTTTATTACCGGTGAGAAAGCAGCTATTTCCTTTTGCTGAGCCATGATTTTAATAAAATCCTCGTAGTAAGCAAAGCCGACCAGCGAATCGGTTCCAAGGACGCAGTCTCCCGCAAAACGATGGTTACTTTCACTGAAGTCACCATAAAGGTCCGTCATAACGGTCATAACAACGACTACAATAAAAACACAAAGTGTTACGGCAATAACAGCGAAATATGTAATTTTGCGTTTCAAAAAATATTTAAATGCAAGTGTCAATTTGTACATAACTTAATAAAATTCAAATATCTAATTTCTAAATACTAAACAATTTCAAATTGCCAAAATCCAAATGTTTGAAACCTTGAATTTTTGATTTTATATTTGTTTAGAATTTTGAGCCTGGCATTTAGGATTTTTTTCATATTATTCATATCTGAGAATTTCGACCGGCTTTGTTCTTGCTGCTATGATGGCAGGTATTACTGCCCCGACAGCAGAGGCTGCAATTGCGAACAGCATGACCTGTAAAGCCAAAGACCAGGCAACCTGATTGGGTATTTTCGTGAATAAATACACACTGCTTTTCCATAGCTTCAATCCGAAGATTATTCTTATCCATTCCTCAATTGTATTAATATTCTTCGTAATAAAGAATCCCAAAACCATCCCGATAACGGAACCTACTATCCCTACACACGCTCCGAAACCGACAAAAATCCAGGCTACCGAGCCGCTTGTTGTGCCGCAGCTTTTTATAACTGCTATATCTTTCTGTTTTAAGCGGACAATCAGGCTGAATATGCAGAATATTAATATAACGACGCCGAAACTTACAACGCTGAAAATAACAAGCAACACGTTCATCTGCTGCTGATATGCAGCGATTAATACACTTTGCATCTGCAGTGATGTTTCTATATATGTTCGAGATATAAGATATTGACTGGAGTTATAATATTCTCTCACGAAATTCTGCCATACACCATTAATTACCGCCAGGGCAGCCTGAGGGTTTGCACCTTTAGCCAATCTTATTTGAATCTGCTGGGCAACCGGCATTTTTTCTCCTGGATACAGTACACTGCTGAGTCGCTCGATTGGTAAATACACTGTTTCGTTATCGAATTGATAAAATCCTGTTTCGACAACATCTGAAATTGTAAAGCGCAAGACCTGTCTTTTTATATCTGTAATCGAATCTCCCCCGGAAGATGCAGCTCCAGTGGTAAGCAAGACCCGGCTGCCTATTTTTTTTTGTGCTCCTTCTATATTGTATTCATCGGTTTTTTCGTCCGGCTTCGTTAAAAGGCCTATTCCAACGTATCCCTGAACACCTTCCGAGGAGTCAGCAGCCTTTTTGGATGCCGCTGCAGACAAGCTCTTACTGCTTAATAAAAATTGTTCGAAATCTGTTACCTTAGACCTTCTTTCCGGCTCTATTCCCATTATCTCGACAGCCCTGACATTACCTTTATCTACAAGAAGCAGGCCGTAACTTCCAATTATCGCTGTAGCGCCTTCGACCTGGGAAGTTTTTTCCAACTCATCTTCAAGCTTGTCGTAGTTGGAAATCGCCATCGGCGGATTAATTACGACATCGCCCATCGCCTCGACAACTGAGTGCTCGAATGCATCGATAAAACCTGAGAAAAGGCTTGCGACGACAATAAGGAGGGAAACAGAGACTGCTACAGCCGCGATACTCAGGAATACTATCTTCTTTTTACGAAGGTAACGCAGCCATAGAAATAATTTTAACATTATAAACTCAATATAAGAACAATCTGACATGTCGGACAAGTCTGATTTGTCTGACCTATACCAAAACAAGCTGCGCAACCGCTAACGAAAAATGACCTATGCAAGCGGCCTAAGAAGCGGGAACAGTATTACGTCGCGAATAGTTGTCGCTCCTGTAAGTACCATAACAAGCCTGTCAATTCCTATACCCAAACCGCCTGCCGGAGGCATACCATATTTCAATGCTGTAATAAAATCATGGTCCATTGTAGCCATCGTCTCATCCTGGCCTCGAAGCTGAATACGGAAGTTTTCTTCCTGCAAAGCAGGATCATTCAGCTCGGTATAAGCATTAGCAAGCTCCATTCCTGCAATGTACATTTCAAAACGCTCTGCGTATTTAGGGTTATCCTTTTTGCGTTTTGTTAGTGGACACAACTGCGCAGGGTAATCAATAACAAAAGTCGGATTCACAAGCTGCTTCTCGACAGTAGCCTCGAACACTTCATTAATAACAATTGCATCATCCATAGATGCTTCGGGAATTTCAAGCTGCTTAGCTTTGCTCCTGACTGCGTCTAAATCATCAATATTGCAGCCTGCATATTCTTCGAGCAGGTCAGCGTATTTCGCGCGGCGCCAGGGACATTTGAAATCGATAGTATGCTCATCAAACTGAAGACTTGTGCCGGAGCAGTACTTTTGAATGCAAACAGAGATTATCTCCTCTGTCAAATCCATCATTACATTATAGTCACCATAAGCCTGATAGACTTCCATCATCGTAAATTCGGGATTATGCTGCCTGCTTAGACCCTCGTTGCGAAAATTCCTGTTAATCTCGAAGACTCTTTCCATCCCGCCTACGAGCAGTCTTTTCAGGAACAGCTCAGGCGAAATTCTTAAAAACAAATCCATATCAAGCGTATTATGATGTGTAATAAAAGGCCTGGCTGCTGCGCCGCCCGCTATTGTCTGCATCATGGGTGTTTCTACTTCCAGAAAACCTTTCGAGACAAGAATCTCACGAATTGTAGCAATAATAGCGCAGCGTTTTTTGAATCGCTCCATTACTTCCGGATTGGCCCAAAGGTCAACATATCTTTGCCTGTATCGCTGGTCGATATCAGCCAGTCCGTGAAATTTCTCAGGCGGAGGCAGAAGGCACTTGCTCAGGAGAATAAGCTCATCGGCCCAAATCGTGATTTCCCCCGTTTTGGTTTTGCCTAACTGGCCTGATGCTCCGATTATATCACCAGGCTCGAGCAATTTTGCCAATTGCCATTGCTCTGATAATAACTGTTTACTCAAACCAACCTGGATTGTGCCGCTACAGTCACGCAGTGTCATAAATATCAGCTTACCTATGTCTCTCAGAAGTACGACTCTTCCGGCACTTTTGGCTTTTTGATTTGGGTCATCGTCCCGAAACCCGGACTTTATTTCTTCTGCAGGCTCGACCGATTCATATTTCGACCCATAAGGATCAATTCCCAATTCCCGTATGTGAGAGAGCCTGTCCAGTCTCTGCCGCTCGAACTTTCCTGCATCTTCATTATTTGTCAAATTACATACCTCTATATACTTATGTCCCCAGTTTGCATACCTGGTGCTCGTGTCACGAGCTGGGTTTTGCTTTTGCAATGGTTTCAGCCTGAATCAGCTTACTCTTAACCACTAATACACCTACAGCTAATTGCCTGTCTGCAGTAAGGGTTTCTTCAATCGAGTGTTTTTTCACTGCATCGTCAGTCATTTCATGGTCGGCCTGAAATAGTACATCATTATCTCTCTGCACTTCAATCATTTTCCGAATCTCGTCATTTATCAGGTCAACCTGAACATTAGGCCCGACTCCCCAGTCGCTTCTGCCCTGTTTTGTTACTTCATCACGGCTTTCGACTTTTTGGCCGGAAGGCAAATGATAGTGTGCCATAGTATATTTTAACTGTGTGATTCCGCCGTTATTGAGGTTGGTTATTCCCTGCACGCTGCCTTTGCCATGTGTCCTGGAACCTACAAGAATTGCTCGCTCATGCGCTTTGTCCGACAAAGCTCCCGCGACAATTTCGGAAGCGCTGGCTGAACCTGAATTAGTTAGTATTACAAGAGGATAATTCGGATGAGTTCCTTTCTTGTGAGCTTCCTCGAAAATAGTCAACTTCCCGGGACGAGGCACTCTTCGAACAATTAGTCCTTCACCGATAAACTTATCCGAAATCTCAAGCGCGCTGGATAAAAGCCCTCCGGAATTATATCTCAAATCCAGAATCAGGCCTTTCATTCCCTGTGCTTCGAGATTGTCCATTGCTGTTTCCAAATCATCGGCACTTTCAGCAGAAAAGCTTGTAAGGCGAATATAGCCAATTTTGTCTTTTTTATCGACTATATAGTCCCATTGCCCCGCTTCATTCCTTTGCCAGCCTCGAATTGTCGGAACAACAATAATACCCCTTGTAATAACAATGTCCCTGGATTCTTCCTGGCCAGGACTTTTTATTGTTAATGTAACTTTCGTGCCCTTGGGACCTGTAATTTTATGAACTGCACAGGTAAGGGACATATCTTTCGTTTGGATTCCATCTACCGCTTCAATTACGTCACCGGCATCAAGACCAACTCTATAAGCAGGTGTATCGGGTAAAAGACTCGCAATCGTTAGTAATCCTGCAGGTTTTGAAATTTCCACACCTATACCGGAAAACTCGTTGGTCATCAGCTTCTCGAAATCCTCCACCTGCTTGGGCCATACAATCACGGTATAAGGGTCGAGAGCTGACAGCGAGGCATCCGCAAACTGGGATATCAGCAACGGCTCAGGCAGATTCACCGACGCCTGGTTCAGAACCAGGATTTTATTAAACAGGTCAAGGAAAATTTCCAGGCTTACACCGCCGGGACGTTTCTTAGCTTCGTTAAGCAGTGCGTCCAGGGATTGAGACCACGCAGTTAAAGATTTTTTATATTCCTCCGAAGATACCTTCTGCTCAATTTTTTTCTTAAAATCTTCAGGAGGAAATTCCATTACCTCGCCAAGTAATTTACACTGATGAATTGCTTTTTCCGTCATCAGGTTATAGTCCGGCTGGCTCACGTAATTCAGGTCTAAATATGCGACTACCCGCATAAAAATTTCTTTTTTAACACCTTCATAACGTTCCTGCCGGGTTTCACATGGACTATCCTCAAGAGACGCTGCTATAAGGGCTTTTTCGTATATCTGCTCAGCGTAATTTTTATAACCCTCGTTATTCGGATCAATTGCAGCGAGCCAGTAATAGCAATTGGAATACGCGTCAATCCATTTGCCTTCGACCTCGAAGCCTGCTGCTTTATCCATCGATTCCTGTATAACCTGTTTAACATAAGGTTCGGAAAGGACTTCCTCTTTCTGTTTTTGATTTGCAAGCTCAGTCACATCAGCAATTGCAGAAAGCACAACAGTAAGATCATTCGGCTCATTCGGGTCGTTGGCATCCGTGAGCTTTCGGAACTCATCCAGTTTGGCCAATTTATCGGAATATGCCTTATCCCTGACCTCCTTACGCTGTTGACTTATAACATCGTAATCTTTTACAATATCCAGCAGCTCGCGAGGCTCTGTATCAAGCTTATTCGGATCATTCCCGATTTTTTCTTCTATCAGCTTCCCTGCAGAATCAAAATCGCCCCTGCATATTAATGTAGCAGCATCGTTAACAACTTTTGCATCACCAGTCAAAGACACCGGAGTTTGAAGCAGGACTTCATTAATATCACTTGGAGCCGGACGAGATGTAAGTGCAAAGGCGGCAAATGAAATTATAATCGCCAGCGACCATGCAAGATACATTAACTTATTTACTTTTTTGTGTTCTTTTTGCATTTTATAAACCGAGCTAAAATTAAATTAATAAAATTCTTTTTTCCGGGACATCCATTGCATCGAGCAATAAAATCGCTCCGGAACATTTCTTTACTTATTTATGAACATTCTGCTGCTTTACCCGCACAGCCTAAAACATGCAGCTTGTGTTTTACCATTTCCCTGATTGCGTCCCTGGCCGGGCCAAGATATTTTCTTGGATCAAACTCCGCAGGTTTTTCAGCGAAAATCTGCCTTATTTTCGCGGTCATAGCCATGCGAAGGTCCGTATCAATATTCACTTTGCATACACCCATTTTCGAGGCCTGTGTAATCGCTTCTTCGGGCACACCCATTGCATCGGGCATATTACCGCCGTACTTGTTTATCAAATCCTTAAATTCCTTTAAAACACTGCTTGAGCCGTGCATGACAAGCGGAAAACCGGGTAATCTTTTTTCAATCTCTTTGAGAACGTCAAACGCCAGTTTCGGCTCTTTCTTGAATTTATATGCACCGTGACTTGTTCCAATAGCAACCGCCAATGAGTCAACATTGGTTTTAGTTACAAATTCCTGAACCTGTTCCGGGTCACAGAGATGCTTGCTTATATCATCATGATCAACACCAACAACGTCTTCCTCAATCCCGCCAAGCTGTCCAAGCTCAGCTTCTACGACTACATCGTGCTTGTGTGCATAATCGACTACCTCTTTGGTCAAGGCGATGTTTTCATCGAACGGTTTGCTCGAAGCATCTATCATAACAGATGTAAAACCATCTTCGATAAATTCTTTGCAGGTCTGGAAAGTATCGCCGTGGTCCAAATGTATCGTAATCGGAATATCCGGGTTCTCACGAACAGCAACGTCAATCATAGCCTTGAGCCAGCTATTGCTCGCGTACTCGCGTGCCCCTCTTGAGACCTGCAAAATCAGAGGTGCTTTTTCTTCTGCAACTGCCTCGATAATTCCCTGGGTGATTTCCATGTTATTTACATTGAAAGCTCCGATTGCATAGCCGTTTTTATATGCCATCTCGAACATCTTTTTAGTATTAACCAACGCCATAATACTCTCCTTTAATTGTAATTATTATCTTTTACCATTCACTGTTAAAATCCTGCAGAGCCGCCCAAGCTCATATATCTGTCCGAGCCAAATGCCAGCTCAGGCACACCCTGCGGCCATAAACCAAATCCAATCGATTGTCTGTCCAGCGACTCATCACGGCTGTACGTAATCGCCCAGAACAACCTGTGATACCTCCTGATAAGAGCTATATCATTTCGTATTGCTTCGCCGTAATCGAAATCAAGCTGTCCAGAATAAACCAGACTGTACCTTTGGTCAAGTATATAAGTTAAAGCATAAGTAAAAGCATTTGTACCATGCTCTCCGTAGCCACTGTCAAGATTACGCAAATACCTGCTTCCTATATAATAACTCAGGTTAGGCTGACGCATATGAGAAAATCCGAAATCCAATTGCTGGACTACGCCATCTTTTAAATCATAGTACATATCAGATAAAAATGCAGTCGAATCACTCATATTCCAAACATAATCAGCACCTAAATAGCTATGACGAGGTCCGAAAACAGTGCTTCCACGCCTATCCTGCTGTGGAATTAATACACTTTCTTCATTTATCAGCGGAATAAACGGTTTATCCCAGATAAACTGGTCCGCTCCGGTCATTTCATCGGAAGAATTATTTACCCATGTCAAATCCGTATCCAGACGCATCCAGTCAACTGTACGTTTTTGCGTACCTGAGCCGCGTTTTGTCTGAATTCTTTGTGTTACACCTACGTTTAATACGTCGCGTTGTTCGGCAACCGAACGATTTTCGGTGTAGCCGACAGCTATAAAATGAGGCTGTATTACATGTCTCAACTGATACAAATCCAAAAGCTGTGAGTTGACATCCGGAAAAACCTTCCAGAACGGCTGAGTCGAACCTCGAACACCAGCTTCACCTATAAAAACTTCATCTTCACCTGGTACATTACTATCGTCCAGATTTTTATAAAAACCCAATTCATCCTCGAAAGCTAACGTCCCGGCTATAAAAGGCACAATTTTTACTTTATTTACGGATAGAGGCATATCGATTTCGTTTCGGGTTGTCATAAAAGTAAAGAGATCCCGTGGCCCGTCTGCCGTACTTCCCGAAGCATAACGCTGGCGCAGCCTGCTTACCTGGCTATCACTGTAAAATGTCAGCTTATCGTCCCAAAAAGACTGTCCTGTCCAGTGAAACTGGATCGTAGGTAATTCCTCAAGCACATTTTCAAAATCATTGATCCGAACTTTACCCAACAACGACAGACTCCAGTTATCCTCGATTCGCTTCATATAAACAAGTGTTTCCTGCGGCTTATTAAGGTTATATTCTTTTCGATAAAAGCTCTCGAGAAAATGTTCATCGGAAAGATAACCGATTTCAGTTGTAAACTGCCATTTGTATGGAAGAAAATACCTGTTTTGCCAGGCTAATCTTCCCCTAAGCTCACCATCCGGCTCCAGGTTCTTCCTGTCGCTTGCTCTGCCAAGCTGGTCCTCGCCGTGGTCATTAATGATATATCCCAGGAACCTGCCATAGAATTTTTCCCGGGAATATTCGGTTTCTATTCCGCCCCCGGGACCGCGATCATTATAATAATCCAGGTACAACGTGCTGTCTGTCCCTTCCGGCTCCTGAAGTCCCAATAGCCTTGTAGCAAACCAGCTTGTCTCGACATAGGTTCCCAATATGTTATCGTTGCCGAGATGAAAGTCTCTTAAAGGAGTATCGGGTCTTTCCGTATTGGCTCGCAATCTCGGGAAAAATAAAGGCAGCTTAATATCGTAATATTTCAAACTTACATCGCGCATAAGGGCATCATAGCTGTTTTTCGTTTCTTCTCCATCCTGCTGGTCTATGGCAGTGTTATCGGTTATTACGATACTCGATACGTTCAGGGAAATCTGGGGAATATAAAATTCACTGGTAGTTAATGTGGCATTCTCAGCGAAAAATTTGTTGGCTGATAACTGCTGAAGTTTCGATGCCCTTACATAAATCGGGATGCCGCTGTTTATATCGAAATCCCTCATCATCGCGTTTATCACAATCGCTTTCCTATGCTCATAATCGTAGTATATTTCATCAGCCCGAATCGTGCGAAGACCTTCGGTCATAACTAC
>CAYSHS010000072.1:0-12720 GCA_964430845.1 uncultured Pirellulales bacterium
GATTTGTAGCCTTTTATTGTTAGTTTGGTTATTGCGTTTCCCATATCATTTATCCTTTTTTAGGCAGCATCTTTCCGGCTAATAAAAAACCCCGGCGTTTTTGCCAGGGTCTTATTATATAGTTTTTAATCATTTTTTTACAATGATTTTATCACAATTCCGGTACGGGACCGACTAATGACTCATATTCGCTGAAAGTTGATTTATCTGCGCTTTTAACCAGTTCAGCGTATGCTTTAATCTTCGGTGCATTTTTTGTAATGAACCTGCGGGCAATCATCGCTTTACGCTGTTTCATTGAGATTGTCTTTTCCAAGTCGGTTTGAGCATTTTCCGCTACAGGGACCTGCATATCGACTTTCGCGCTTGCCTGGCCGCAGAATAGGTAACCTATAATCAAATCCATCGCCATATCCACGAGCGGCCTGCCGTACAAATCCATGTATTCGTTACCCTGTTCTTTAATGAATTTGATGGAATCCTTCATTATTTCGGTTCCCTCGGAGAGCATTTCGAGCAGACCTTTCAATTCATCATCGTAATCGAGTCCGGCCAGTTCAGTGAGGTATTTTTCCGCTGTTCCACTGCAAACGCCACGAACAGCAGCTACAACCTGCAATTGGCTCGTTCCTTCGTAGATTGTCGTGATTCTTGCATCACGGGCGTAACGCTCGCAGGCGTAATCTCTCATGTAGCCGCTTCCGCCAAGTACCTGGATTGCATCATAAGCGATAGTATTGCACATCTCAGAGCAGTAATATTTGCTCATAGGCGTAAGCATCGAAGCTAATCTTTTGTGCTTTTTAGAGTCGTTTCTAAGCTCCTTGAGAGTATCTTTATCTTCAGGCGGATTTGTTTCAAGCCGCTTTTCGCTGCTTATGTGAATATCGACAACGCGCGATGTTTCATACAATAAAGCCCTGCCCGCTTCTGTAGCAATCTTCATGTCAATAAGCATGTCACGAACTGCAGGCAGTTTCTCGATAGTGACACCAAACTGTTTTCTTGTTGCGGCATAGTCCCGCGCAAGCCGGAACGCCGCTTCTGCAATACCGAGCGATTGGCCGGCGATTCCTATTCGTGCGCCGTTCATCAAACTCATAACATATGTTATTAATCCACGTTGGCGTTCGCCTATGAGCTTTGCCGGGGCATCGTTGAAGAATAATTCACACGTGGGGCTTCCATGAATGCCGAGCTTGTCTTCGAGCCTGCGAACTTTTACCCAAGGACCTCGCTCGACTAAATACAGGCTAAGTCCCCTGCCATCGGAAATGTCAGGCTCACTGCGCGCTAATACGAGCAGTATTTCGCCGCACCCGTTCGTGATAAATCGTTTTACGCCGCGAATGAACCAGTTGCCTTCAGCGTCCTGGTAAACCCTGGCTGGTTTTTCTTTTTCCTGGTCGTGACCTGATACTTTGATTGACTGTAAGTCCGAGCCGGCATCAGGCTCTGTAAGAACCATAGCGCCGGTTACTTTTCCTGCCGCAAAATCGGGAAGATACTGCTGCTTAATTTCCTCGCTGGCGAAAGCGTTTATCGTCTCTGCAATTCCCTGCAGGCCGAAAATGTTCATAAGAGCCGCATCGGCGCGTGACACAATCTCAATAGCCATCGAGTAAATAAGATTTGGAAAATTCAGGCCGCCAAACCTGTGAGGCAGTGTAAATCCCATGACTTCCGCCTGCCCGAGCTTTTCGATGTCTTCTGCGATGCCTTTTGGCCGTGTCACCGAGCCGTCCGGGTTGAGGGTGTTACCCTGGCGATCCACATCTTCGGCGCGAGGTGCGATAAAATCACCGCTCAACTGACCGAGGGCATCGAGCACCATATCATAATTGGCAACTGCTTCCTGCGCGTTGGCCGGAGCAGAATCGAACTGACCTGCGAACCTGAAATCCTCCTCGCATATTTTAGCCAGTGACTTCATATCCATATACTTAAATAAAAATTGTATGTCGCTGTTGTCTTTGTAAAAATTTGACATAACCTTACATCCGTTTTTTTATTCTTTAATGCTTTTTTCTCTTATGGCTTTTATCATCATCGGGACTACTGTGTTCAAGTCGCCAACTATTTTATAATGGGCGATGTTGAATATCGGCGCTTCAGGGTCGTTGTTGACTGCGATGATTTTCTGGCTTTGCGACATTCCCGCCTGATGCTGGATTTGCCCGCTGATGCCAACTGCGATATACAAACTCGGCCTTACAGTGGTTCCTGTCTGGCCAACCTGGTGGTCATGGTCTATAAATCCCAGGTCAACGGCGGCTCTTGTAGCCGCTGGTGCTGCGCCGAGACAATTCGCAAGGTCCCAGATAAGCTGGAAATTGTCCTTGCTGCCTACGCCGGCGCCGCCTGCAACTATTATTCTTGCGGCTTTAAGGTCAACTTTCTTCGGTCGCTTGTGCTCCTCGAGAATCTCAATGGGCAAATCCTGCTCAGCTAATTCAACTTTTTCAGTTATAATTTCACCCTTGCGCTTGGTGACAGGCTCTGAAGGAGCCATCACGCCCTCACGAACGGTAGCCATTTGCGGCCAGCGGTCGTGATTGATAATTGTCGCGATGATATTTCCGCCAAAAGCAGGACGAATCTGAAACAGTAAGTTTGGGTGCACCTTCTTGTCTTTGACAGTCTGATGGTCGCCGATTTGCAAATCAGTGCAGTCTGCGGTAAGACCCGCTTTTACAGCACTTGCGATTCTTGGAGCTAAATCGCGCCCTGTAACCGTGGCGCCATAAAGCACAACCTGAGGTTTGTGTTTATGGATCAGGTCGTACATCACTTTCGCATAGCTGTTCGTCTGGTAATTTCTAAGCTTCTCATCCTCGATTAGATATACCTTATCAGCACCATGCTGGACCAGCTTTTTACCAAGTTTTTTTACATTGTAACCGAGTAAAACTGCGGCTAATTTCACATGTAACGTATCAGCCAAGTGCCTGGCTTTGCTCATCAATTCTATCGGGGTATCTTCTAACTGCCCATTATGCTGCTCTGCGAACACCCAAACTTCACCGTTTCTGTTCACTTCAATCATTTAACTTCAATCCTAAACCATTGATGCCAGATGTGATTTTTAATATCTTCGTCCGCCACCGCCACCGCCGCTACGACCGCCGCGTCCGCCGCCGCCACCGCCACTGCCGCCGCGACCACCGCCGCGTCCGCCGCCGCGTCCGCCACGACCACCACCGCCGCCGCCTCTAGGTTTGTCTTCCCTTGGCTTGGCTTCGTTCACAGTTACATCATTACCTTTCAGGTCCTGGCCGTTCATACCTTCAATTGCAGCTTCTGCTTCTGCTCTGGCAGGCATCTCGACAAATCCAAATCCCCTGGATTCGCCTGAAAACCTGTCTTTGATGATGTTTATCGTGGTGACCTGCCCGAACGCCTCAAAAGCCTGACGCAAATCTTCATCTGTAGTCTCGCGCGATAAATTACCCACATAAATATTCATTTTTTTTCCTTTCCAAATGAAGCCGTAAACTCGGCTTCTAAATAATATCCGCTTTCGATAGGGCTAAACACGCGTCGAGCCTCGGAGAGCGTTTCAATTTTTAAAATTATTTTATCATATTTTATCAAAAAAAGGTTGACGAATTAATAAAACCAGCATATACTTTATCTTGTGGGCGTTGACTGGGTCGATGGCTCACATCTTTTTATTCACGCACCGGATTAAACTCCCATACACTAAAATAATTCGGCTTGTGTAAGGTTAGGTTTTTAGCAATCGTCGTAATTGTTAATTTCTCTTTCAAAAAATCACATACACTACTTTTAATTTTATCGAATTTCTTTTCCTGCTGCCTTGAACGCCTAAAATCATACACAACACACCCTACTAAAACATCAACCAATTGGATGAAAAGTGAAGCATGGGATTCCAAAACAGCAGCATTATAGACTGCCGTTAAAGTCTTGATTTCCGGTTCATAATACTTACTGCTGGCTTTTGGCTTTCCAAGAAAATCAGAGATTATACAGATTTTATCGTTAGCATCAATATTGTTTTTTATCAGCAGCTTGGAATAGCTGATATAAGCTTCCCATGTATCCGGAAATACTTCTTCAATTTTTATATCCGGATTAGCTTTATCAAATACTAAACTACAAAATTGAAGCCTTGTGAACTTTGAATACAAGTTTATCAATTCATAATAGAATTCACGAGAACCGCCGGTAATACTCGAAAATTTAAATTCGAAATTTCCTTTATTAAGCCTTGATTCGACTCTGTTCTTTAAAATTCTTAACTCTTCATATAAGGCCGATGTATCTTCACATTTCAATAGTCCAATACCAAAGAATCGCTGTTCAGGATCGTTATATAAAACGCCCGTTTCATCAATAAAACCAAAATAATTCGCCATGTTTCAGATACCAGCTTCGCCTTTAGTTAAGTTATGTTCCATATTTACATCATCAGTTAGTTTCGCTTCGTCCGGTAATGTTGCGCGAATTGTAGCTTTCAATTTTTCTGCAGCTTCGTCAGGATTTTCATTATCCCAGGGTATTGTCAGATGATGATTTGTATCAAAGTGGGTTTTTTCTTTTTCAAATTTCTTTTTCTTACAAGTATAAATAACAGGTTTTCCAAGACCTTCGGCATAACCTGCTTCCCAATAAGCACCTGCATTTTCATGGGTGAGGTCGGCAATAAGGAATCGAGATGTTTGTATCTCAACACGCAAACTGTCATCTATCAAACCAGCTTTAGGCTTCTCTGGAAGTATGAACAATTCAAAACCTGTTTGTTCAACGGCTGGCTTAGGTACATCATTATATATTATTTCAAGTTCTGGATGGCCATATTCCATCGCCATAAATGCCTTACGACTATCAACAGCACCTTTTTTCAATTCATGGTAATATTCCCAGCCTTCAAATGAAAGCCTTAATTCTATATTATTAACTGTTTCACAATCTGCTTCAATTAATCCTAAATCCATAAGATGGTGAAATATCCACATGAAACCTTCTGGTGTTGCCGACCCTATTAATGAGAGGTCTTTTGAGTATTCCAGACATTGATATTCTCCATATCCTATTGAATTTTCTCCAAGCCATCGAACTAAATTGTCGGCTTGTTCCGCAGGATTTGGTAGGGGATTTTTAAGAATTGATTCGATAAGTTCTTCATCGAGAATTATGTGCGTACTTCTTCGTTTATCAATCATATTTGCTTCATGTTTAGTCCTTATCCAGTGGCTAAGCAGAGCAACCTTTCTTGGAGTATCGACTGAATTACATGCTATAGCGTCAATTATTATAAAAAAATCACCACATCGATGGCATAAGTAATGGTCGTAAGGGATATTTTCTTTTATTAACTCTTGGCCTTTACTAACGTTTGATTTGCATATAGGGCACTTTTCATTCATTTTATGAGCTTGTCTCTTCAATTATGCAATAACCTTATCCGAAATCAATTCATGTATCATGTCAGCGATGCCTTTTTCGGTCGCTTCAATTCCCTTGCTTTCTTTTGTGGCCAGAACAACGCTTTGAATCCTGTGCACTTTTGTTGGCGAGCCGCTCTGGCCGCACCATTGCAGGTCAGCTTCCAAGTCGTCCAGGTTCCACTGTTTTATCAGCAAATTAGCTTTTTCCAGCTCGCTTGTCTTGTATTCAACCAGTTTTTCTACGTCAGATTCATCTGCCTCGGGATTATCCATTTTAATTTTCTGCCAAATTTCGACAGGTGAAAGCGCCTTTTTATATTTCATCATTTTTCTTGCAGCCGCGACACGAGGCTCATTTGCAGTGTTTATCACGGTTAGCAATACTGGTAAAGCAGTTTTTACTTTCTGCCAGCCGTTGCCAATGTTTCGCCTGGCAATGATAGTTTTGCCTTCGAGCTGCTCAAGTGCTTCAACATAAGTGATTTGTGTAATACCCAGTTTTTCGGCCAGTTGCGGCCCGACCTGTGCGGTATCGCCATCTATTGCCTGCCTGCCGCACAAAACTATGTCATAATCCAGTTTTTTTACGGCACAACTGAGAATGTAACTTGTTGCCAGCGTATCACTTGCGGCGCAGCGTGGGTCGGTAATCAAGATAGCCTGATCAGCGCCGCGATATAGTGATTCGCGAAGGATAGCTCCCGCGGCGGGAAGTCCCATCGTTATTACAGTGATAGACCCGCCGAAGCGTTCCTTTATCTGCAAAGCCATCTCAAGGGCGTTAAGGTCTTCCGGATTGAATATCGCAGGCAGAGCGGAACGTTTGACGGTCCCGTCATCATTCATCGCATCGCCTGTAATCCTTTTGGTATCAGGTACTTGCTTAATTAGTACAACGCAGCTATAACCCAACTGTATTCTCCTTCTCTGACCGTATCATTTAATGATATGTCGAATAAAAAAGTAACTTACAAGGCCTGAATTGTAACGGATATGACGTGCAAGTCAATATAAAAGCAAACTATCCTGGTACATAGGCACATAAAACCCAAAAATTCCCATAATTCATATAAAAATGCGTTTGATCAAGAGTTTTTTAAAAGAATTTATTTCAATCAGCCTTCATCCTGGATGTAGGTTTTGCCGTGATATAACTGAATAATAAAACAGAACACTATGCCGGTAGCCAGCATTAGAATTGTGAAAAACCAGTAATATCCCGGGCCTTTGAGCTTTACCGAGCCATCAGGATTCTGAATGAATTTGTTGACAAGCGAAACGAACAGGTTGCCCAGGGAAACAGATAAAAGATTCAGTGAGGAAATAAATGATTTCATGGATTTAGGCGCCTGAGTATATGCAAACTCAAGTGAGGGGATCGAAATCATCACTTCCGCCGCCGTCATAAACCAGTACGCAAGAACCTGCCACCATATAGTCGGCTGCATTCCATCTTGAATCCATTTTTCAAGCATTGCCGGAATCGCGAAAGACGGTATGGCAACGAAAAATCCAATAGCAATTTTACGAATCGGGGTAAGAGGGAAGAATTTGTTAATAATCGGATAAACGATATAAGTAAAGAAAGGAATAGTAAGCAGAACAAATATGCAGTTGGCCGCCTGCATTTGGGCTGGAAGGATTTTCCATTCGACATGGTTGAGTCCACCGAGCTTGCTGAGAACAGAACCTATAAACATTTGGTCGGATATATTCCATTTTAGAAAATTAAGATTCATTTTTTCGGCCTGGTATATCCATTTGGAGGTTGTCTGGTCAAATAGAGACCAGAACACTGCTATAAAAATAAACATGAAGAAAGACAAACGTAAGATTACTAATATTCCTTCCTTACTAAGCAAATCCTTAAAGAAGACCTTGCCTTTTGGCGGTATATGCACCATTGATTTGCGTCCGACCCAGTATAGCAAAGTAGCTATTAACATAAAAATACCCGGCATACCCAGCGCTATTCTGACGTCACTATATTTGTCATATATCCATGGAGATATTGCCATCGAAAAAAATGCGCCTAAGTTCACCATCCAATAGAATATGTTGTATGCTTTTGTAATGAGGTTCTGGTTGGATTGGCCGAACTGGTCGCCGACATTTGCAGAAAGGCATGGCTTGATTATTCCTGCACCCATTGAGATAAGTCCAAGCCCAAGCATTGTTCCGAGGTAGGTCTGATCTAGTGTGATTGCAAGAAAACCCAGGCAGTACACAACAGAAAAAGCTATGATAGTTCGGAATTTCCCAAGAAACAAGTCACTTATCAGTGAGCCTATAAGAGGCGTGAAATATACACCTGCTTTGAAGTAATGTTTCCATTCCATTGCCTGCTCTTCAGTTAAATTCGCCGGATTGCCTTTCCAGTCCAAAAGATTCTTTATCAAGAAAAGTGCTAAAATTGCATCAAAAGCATAAAATGAGTATCGTTCAAAAGCCTCGGTTGCCATGATAGGGGGCATTGAGGACGGCATCTTGGTTGTTGGAACCGGTGCGGTCAGATATTCTGTTTTGGCCATGTTGATTATGCCCTTTCAATATTTACAAGACATTATCAGTATTTTTTCAATATGTTACTATCGTTTCGAGCAGAGTTCAAAGAAGAAATATTTGAATGTAAAAAATCGCCGGATACCGAAACAGACCTCTAAAAACTGCTTGATTTGCTCATCAATAGCCGATAATATCTTTATGTTAAAAGGGGCTGGTGACTAAATGAAATATTACATTACAGGAGCCTGAGAAAAATGAAAAAATTACTGAAATCAATAACAACATTAGTTTTAATCGCCGCCATTTCAGGTTGTGCACAAAACGCGAAGGAGAAAGAATTGCAAACATTCATTAATAATCATGTCGAGAAAGTCAAGCCGCTAAGCAAAGAAAATAATCTTGCATATTGGGCTGCGGCTACCAGCGGCAAGGAAGAAGATTACGATAAAGTGAGTGAATTAACACTTAAACTTCGCCAGATTTACAGCGACCCGAACGATTTCGCAATGCTGAAGGAAATGAGAGCTTCAGGTGAAATCAAAAATGATATTTTGGCAAGACAGTTGGAATTATTATATAACGGCTTTCTCGAAAACCAGATTGAGCCTGACCTGCTTAAACAAATAGTGGACCTCGGCAACGATATCGAAAAGAATTTCAGCACTTTTCGAGGCTCAATTAATGGCCGGAAAGTTACTGATAATGAAATTAAGGAAATCCTGAAAACAGAAACAGACTCTGCAAAGCGCCAGCAGGCCTGGCTCGCGAGCAAGCAGGTCGGCACACAGGTCGCAAGCGATCTTATTAAATTAGTTAAGCTGCGAAACGAAGGCGCTCAAAAACTCGGATTCCCGAATTACCATACACTTTCACTGACCGCCGCGGAACAGGATGTCAACGAGCTTGATAAAATTTTCGATGAATTGTACGAACTGACCAATGAACCATTCAGGAAATTAAAAGCTGAATTAGACAAAAAACTTGCTAAAGAATATAACGTTTCAGTCGATGAGCTTATGCCATGGCACTATCATGACCCATTCTTCCAGGAAACACCTCTTGTTTATGATGTTGATTTGGATTCGTATTACGAGGATAAAGATGTTGTCGAGCTGGCCGAAAAATTCTATGCCGGGATAGATTTGCCTGTCGATGATATTATTGCCAATAGTGACCTTTATGAACGTGAAGGGAAAAATCCTCATGCGTTCAGTACTGATATAGATAGAGAAGGCGACGTGCGAATTCTATGCAATGTAAAAAACAATCAAACATGGATGGAAACAATGCTGCATGAGCTTGGCCACGCCGGTTACGATAAGCACCATGACCCGAAAATGCCTTACCTGCTCAAGCAGCCGGCGCATATTTTTACAACCGAAGGTATTGCAATGTTTTTCGAGAGGCTAAGCTACAATCCCGCGTGGATGCAGCAGATGCTCGGTCTAACAGACCAGCAGCGGGAGGAAATCGAAAAAACAATTGACAAATATACACAAATCAAGCATCTCATCCTTGCACGCTGGATAATGGTGATGTACAGTTTCGAGAAGCAGCTTTATGCGAATCCCGACCAGGACCTTAATAAATTATGGTGGCAATTAGTCGAAAAATACCAGTTTATAAAAGCTCCTCCGGGTAGAAACGAGCCTGACTGGGCCGCCAAGATTCACTTTACTATAGCGCCTGCATACTATCATAACTACTTGCTTGGCGAATTATTTGCTTCACAATTGCACCATTATCTTGTCCATAAAGTTCTCAAATTGAAAACGGACGAAAATGTAAGCTATATCGGCCGGAAGAAAGTCGGTGACTATCTTATAAAGAACATTTACATACCTGCCGCCGAATATAGATGGAATAAAATGATTGAGCGTGCGATGGGAGAACCTTTAACACCGAAATATTTTGTCGAGCAGTTTGTAAAATAATCCAAAAGGGAAAATTATGAAGTTGAATGATAATTCGATACCGGAAATAACTATCAAGGCTTTTATTCTTGGTGTTGTGCTATCGATGATACTCGCGGCGGCTAATGCGTACCTTGGTCTGTTTGCCGGTATGACAGTTTCGGCGTCGATACCGGCGGCGGTTGTTTCCATGGGCGTATTGAGATTGTTCCGAAAAAGTAATATTCTCGAAAATAATATCGTCCAGACGGCAGCATCCGCAGGTGAGTCTCTCGCCGCGGGTGTTATATTTACTATACCGGCACTTGTGATAATGGGCTTCTGGAAAGATTTCAGTTATTTCTGGACAACTGTAATAGCCGCGTTCGGAGGTTTGCTCGGAGTGCTTTTTACAATCCCACTGCGGCGCTCATTAATTGTCGAAGCTAAATTACAGTTCCCGGAAGGAATCGCAACTGCCGAAGTTCTCGAAACAGGACAGCGAGGCGGAAAAGGCGTCTGGCATATTGCCAAAGCATCTGTAATAGGCGGGCTATTTAAGATAGGAGCTGGTTTATTCGGTTTTTGGCCCGGAGCAGTCGAAGGTGCAAAACGAATTGGCGGCTCAATCGCATATTTCGGTTCGGATTTAAGTCCCGCGTTACTTTCTGTCGGATACATTGTAGGTTTAAACATTGCAATACTGATTTTTGTTGGAGGCGCACTTAACTGGTTTATTGCTATTCCAATATGCGCTTTGTTCAATGAATGGCCTGTTCACGCCGCTGGTCATGAATTAGCAGGGCAATCCATATCTGCTGTGGATTTTGCCGGCATGCTATGGTCAACAAAAACCAGATATTTAGGCGTTGGTGGAATGCTTATCGGTGGATTGTGGACGATATTCCAGATGAGAAAATCTCTCTTGAGCGGTATCACAAGCGGCCTTGCGGCTTATAAAAAATCTGCCGGTGCTAACGTTACGATAGAACGCACGGAAAAAGATATGCCGATGAAATGGATAATGGTTCTTATTATAGCTTCTGCTATTCCTCTTTACCTGGTATATCAGCATTTTGTTCGTGATGAAAGTGTTTCGTTGCCAATGTCTGTATTAATGCTTATAGCAGGTTTTATATTCTCCGCGGTGGCGGGATATATGGCGGGAATAGTCGGCTCCTCGAATAATCCCATATCAGGTGTCACCATTGCCACTGTTACTGTATCGGCATTATTACTGCTTGTGCTCATGGGCCGCTCCGCGGAGAATGGCCCTTCCGCCGCAATCATTATTGGCTCGGTTGTTTGCTGTGCGGCTGCAATTGCAGGTGACAATATGCAGGACCTCAAAACAGGTTATATAGTAGGAGCAACTCCGTGGAAACAGCAGGTTATGCAGATTGTCGGAACAATTGCAGGAGCACTGGTAATAGCGCCGGTCCTTATGCTGCTTTTCAAAGCCTATGGCTTTTCAGGCCAGCCTGAAGTTCGAGAAAATCCGCTTGCCGCTCCACAGGCGAACCTTATGGCTTCAGTAGCGAGAGGAGTTTTTCAGGGCAACCTGCCCTGGACATATGTTTATATCGGAATGGGCATCGCGGCCTGCATTATTCTGCTCGATTCGTATCTTCAAAAAATCGGCAGCTCGTTCCGTACTCCTGTGCTTGCCGTAGCTATCGGAATTTATCTGCCCTTTGAATTGTCCGTGCCGATTTTTGTCGGAGGAATCATTCATCAAATTGTAAGAAAGCGTGACAAGCTCACCGATGGCATTATCGAAGAAGTGGAAACACCGGCAAGGAACGGACTTTTATTCGCTTCGGGACTCATCACAGGCGAAGCCTTGATGGGAATCCTCCTGGCGATTCCGATTGTCATTCTGGCAAAAAAGCATATAACACTGCCCTTATGGGAAATGCCTTTCGGCTCCATTGTTGGAATTGTGCTTCTCATAGGTGTAGCTTACTGGCTCTACCGAACTGCATTAGACAAGAATTAAGAAATCACCTATCTTGACAAGGGCAATACTAATCTGATATACTAACTGACTTGGAAAGATATATTAATTTATGGCCATTTAACTGATAAAGACCTGGGGGGTGGAGGAATGAAAATGTTGGCTCTCAGAACATCAAAAATCACTCGCATAATCTCTATTCTAATCACAGTTTTAATTATCAGCATACCTGCCCAGGCTAAGTACAGCGGCGGCACGGGAGAACCTAACAATCCATACCAAATCACTGAGCCTAACGACTGGATAGAGTTGATGAACACTTCATCCGATTGGGATAAGAATTTCATCATGACGGCTGATATTGATATGAATGGTATCTCTCTATTACCAGTAGGAAGTTCTTCGTATGACGCTTTTAATGGTGCCTTTGATGGTGATGACCATATTATACACAACTCTGAAGTCAATATGCCTACCAGTGATTATGTAGGCCTGTTTGGTTGTGTGGGCTGGAAAGGATCTGTAAGGGGAATTTTCTTGGAAGATGCAGAAATTAATGGTCACGATTATGTTGGTGGATTAGTGGGATATAACTCAGGCTCAGTAACCAAGTGCTATAGTGATAGTATAGTTAATGGTAATGACTATGTCGGTGGCCTTGTTGGATGTAAATGGGGAGGTTCTGTAAATCAATGTTACAGCGTTGGAATTGTCAAGGGTAGCTCAATGGTTGGTGGACTATGTGGATATATGTATTATGATGATGTGACTAATTGCTATAGTACTAGTATTGTCAGCGGTTATGACTATATTGGTGGATTAGTGGGATATATATACTCTGGAACTGTGGCTAAGAGCTATAGTATTGGTACAGTCAGTGGTAGCTCATTTATCGGGGGATTGGTTGGTTTCAGAACATCTGGGATTATTATACATAGTATATGGGATGTAG
>CAYSHS010000073.1:0-12543 GCA_964430845.1 uncultured Pirellulales bacterium
CATCGTATTTTCATGGACCTGCCCATCGAATCTTAGTTCTTTCGGGCCATAAGGAAAAGTATTGGTATGACACCAAAATCTTATATTACTTCCCCAAAGGTCAACTTGCGTTATTCCTTCCAGTTCGTTCTCATCTGAAAGTTCGAATGTCCCGCTAACTTCAGAAAGCCGCTGATGTAATATTAATTTCAATTCTTGTGGTCCATTCTCTGTCTCGATTTTACCATGCCATATTCCGGCAACCTGAGCGGGTACTACCCACATAAAAATTCTGTTACCTACATTCTGTGCTATTTCGTTTCCAATGTAATCGGGCACGTGAGAATTTTCTGAAAATATACTTTCCCCCGTACCGTACATTCCCAGGAAAACCGAACGCACCGTAAGTTCTTTAACAGCTTTCCATTCACCCATGTTAAATTGATGTGAAACTATTCGTGTCCCTGGTTTGAGAGTTTTGAGCAATTTTGGTCGGAGTTGTATATTTGGTCTATGGCCAAGAAACAGATTAACAACGCTGGCTTTGCTGAAGTCTGTTTTGAATAAATCGTCTTGTATAAATTTGACCTTGTTGGCGACACCTTCTTTTTTTGCGTTCTTTCTGCTTTCTTCGATTAAGTTGGGATCAATCTCGATACCAATCGCTTTTTGTGCATTAAAATCACGAACCGCAGCTATTACAATGCGTCCATCACCTGAGCCGAGATCATAAACGATATCGTTCTTTCCTACATCTGCTAACCAGAGCATATCCTGAACTGTATCACTGCGAGTTGCTACATATTGAATAGTTGATTCATAAGATTTAGAAACGTCAAGGTAATTTGGTAAAAATAAAACGAAAAGAACAATTAAGCCTACACCAGAAAAAGTATATTTATTTTTCATATCCTGATTCTCCCTCAGGGAATCATTGGTATTGTTCCATCTGATAGCCTGTGTAAAACTTCACCGGCATGATGAACTACTAAAATACCTTCGTCTTCCCGGTTCTCATAATCGGCAATGTCAATATCATCGGGATTCATATATCCCAGGTCGATTTTTTCACACACTTCCTTACTAATACTTGTTGCCAGCATTACCTTTGCTCGCGGTTTTTCTATGCCATCAATAAAAGTGCCTATGCCTTTCACATGAGTTGAATGTGCGAGAATTCCTCTTGGCACATCTGCGAATTGCTCCATACGCTTTAGAAAATAATCCCGCGTATGGTATCCGATTCTTCCCAACCATTTACCATGTGAATAGCATACTTCGGTAATATGAGGCGCATATATAATTAATATTCCGTCATCGGCGAGTATAGGTTCGAGTTTGTACATAACTTTACCCGCCGTCCATATATCATCGTACATTGCCGGAGCTATGCCAAGAATTGTATTATAGGATTTGTCTTTGTATATAATATGCACTTGTTTTGACAAATCAGCAGCTTTTTCCCACGCTTCAAGCACTTCACCTATAAAGATTCCTTTCAAGTTTTCTTCAAGTGCAACTAAAGCGAAAAGTTTGCGCGGTATTTTAATTAATGATGCGGCTTTTTCGACGACTTTTCTTGTTGGAGTCCATTTTTTGCCATTAATAACCGGATTCGTTATCACAGCGCTGAGCCAGTGAAAGAAATGAATTATTTCATCACCGGCAATTCCCGGGAACAGATATTTATGCCCGCCGGAAAAACCCACAACCTCGTGTGGAAAAACTGGGCCAAGAATAAAAAATTCATCATAATCGAAAATCAACTTATTGATTTTGACATCGACTTCTTCGCGAAACAAACCATCACTAAGGTTTTCAATTTCATCGGAAGTTATTTTGCCTACAGACATGAACGACTCTTGTTTGTCCCATTCATGATTAAAAAACTTAACAGAAGCGTATTTATTTTTCCTTTGCTCTGATGTAATACAAAGCCTTGTACAGAATTGTTTTTCGCTCATTGGTTGATGCGTACCCAAAGCAACAAGGCAATCCAAGGCTTTTATTTTACTATGCAGTAAATCAAAAATAATCTTGAAGATATCGCCAATCGGTCCGGAGCGGGTATTATCCGGAATTATTAACAAAATACGCTTACATGAATAGTCATTTTCTAAAAAGAATTTACCTATTGTTTCACGAACCTGTTGAGTACTTATAATGCCGTCTTTATTCTCTTGTCCTATTACCATAATTTAGTATTACTTAAAAAAGATTTACTTTAACCAGGGCGGCTGCTCAGGAAGATATGAATCAAATTCTGCAATAACCTTTTTTTCATATGCACCTGCATAATATCCTTTTATGAATCTATCCAGCGATTCATCGTGAAAACGCTTCCATGACTGGATTTCGTTTCCCGGGTTTATCGGGTAGAAGAGCGCATCGTTGGCTTTCGCGGCTTTCATGTCACCCGGTGCATCGCCTATCATAAGCACATGGTCTTTTTCATATTTGCCTTTTGTAGCATAATTAAGATGCTCAGTCTTGGTACCCATTTCCTGACCTGCAATTATCGCGACGTACTGCGCGATGTCGTGCTCCACCCATTCGCGCCTGAGCGCTTCATCGGGTGTAGCGGAAACACATATCACATCTGCCAAAGACTGCATCTTTTCCAGTGACTGTCTCACATAAGGGAAAGGAGGCATCCCTTTCACAATCTCTTCGATAGCCCAGTTGACTCTCTCGCTCCATTCGAGAACATTTTCCAGCTCACTTTTTACGATATGATCCTTTGCCTGTTCAATAGCCATTTTCAAGCCGTCATTACTTAAAAGGCTTTGCGGATCATCAACCCATGAGAAATAGTGTGGAAAATGAGGCACTTTGAAATTCATCGCTTTTGTCAGCGGATGATTCGGCAAAAGCTCAGTAATAATACGTTTCATGGTTTTGTGCCTGTTGGCACCCCGGGTTTTTGAAAATAAATCCGCAAAATCTTTGCACTCGCGTGCCGCCTGCGCAACCGGCTGCAAGCCGAAATAAGAAATCATCCAGGGACAGAAACATTCTCGCTGCTTTATTCCCATCGTATCGAATGCGCATCCGTCAGAATCGATTCCTACGAAAAAATCATGCTGCGTCTTAAAGCCCTTCAAAGGCTGAGCCGGATCAATTTCCGCCATCTTTTACTCCTGTAATTTAAATAAGGTTTCTTGAAAATTGAAGTTAGGCATACAATGGAAAGAAAAAATTTCTTTTTAATTTTTTCTTTCTATTAAGATTAATTGTAACATATTTTATATTCACAGGTTATCTCAATAAATGAGATTATATGAAGAAAATCTTAACAAACAGATTTTCTTCAAATAATATATGCCTAACTTCAATTTTCAAGAGTTCGATTTTTATATTATACATTATAAATTAAACGCCGCTGAAAGCAGAAAATCCGCCGTCAATAGGGACAACTACTCCAGTGACAAATTTTGCTGCGTCACTGAGCAGCCAAATAACAGTTCCGATTAATTCTTCAGCCTCACCGAACCTTCCCATAGGAGTATGGTCTATAATTGTTTTGCCGCGGGCTGTCAGCTCGCCTGTTTTTTCATCGGTCAGCAGGAAGCGGTTCTGTTCGGTCAGGAAAAATCCCGGTGCAATTGCATTGACGCGGATTTTTTTTGAATAGTTCTGACAAATATGAACAGCGAGCCATTGTGTGAAATTACTTACGGCGGCTTTGGCTGCCGAATAAGCGGGAATTTTCGTTAAAGGACGAAAGGCATTCATGCTGGATACATTCAATATCAGGCCCTTTCCGTTTTCTGCCATTACTTTTCCGAATACCTGGGAAGGAAGCAATGTACCAGTGAAATTCAAGTCGAAAACGAACCTGACAGCTTCAGCAGGTAAATCGAAAAATGATAAATCAGGCGATGTAGTAGCATCTTTTTTATTGCCTCCTGCGCCGTTTATTAATACATCGATTTTACCAAATTCCGAAACGACCTTGTCTTTTGCAGATTCGATGCTCTGCTTATCCAGCACGTTGCACTTAATCGCAACTGCTTTTCCCCTGCCTGTTTTGATTTCATCAGCGACTTTCTTCGCTGCGGCCTCCATAATATCGAGCACAGCGATTTTCGCTCCTGCTTTGGCCAGAGAGACAGCCATTGTGCCGCACAGGACACCGCCTGCACCGGTGATTACGATTACTTTGTTTTCAACGGAAAATAGTGTATCCATTTCTAACCTTTCTCTGTTTGCATTTCGTCAAACTTGAACGAAATCCATATACTAAATGCACTTCGCGGCAAATTCAACTTTTTTTAATTATCAGCAACGTGTATTATATTTGTTTGTACTATATTTCTGTAATTAGGATAAAAAAATGCTGCAGGATGTAAATAAAAACGAACAAGACAGCCATACAAAAGAACCTTTTAGCCGGCTCGATGCAGATACCATACTTCACGATAGGCTGCTCGAATATTGCAGGCTTTGTGCAGGTGAAATATGGGAAGATTCTGAATTTGGACATCGTGTTGGTGTTCTTGATGCAACCAATCCCGAGCATTTAGCTCGAATAGCTCGCGGCGATAAACCTTCTCTATTTATCAATGACCCTCCCTATAACGTAGTAGTTGGAAATACAAATACGAGCAGTTTATCGAAGCAGAATTTATCTGGTTATATGAATTTTTCCAAACTTTGGGTGGAAAATTGCATCAAATTTATGAACGATAATGCACATTTTTATATCTGGCTTGGAGCGGATATTCGTGATAATTTTCAGCCGCTGCCTGATTTTATGATTATGATGAGAGACATTCCCGAACTGACACCACGCAATTTTATTACATTGCGAAACCAGAGAGGATACGGCACACAAAAAAACTGGATGTGGGTAAGACAGGAGTTACTACACTATATAAAAGGCAATCCTGATTTTTCAGTTGTTTATACAGACATTCCCAAAATCCTGCGAGGTTATTATAAGGATGTGAATGGCAAAAGGACAGAAAATCTCGAGCGAAGCAAATCTGAAAATATTCGTCCCGGAAATGTGTGGGTGGATACTCAGCAGGTATTCTATCGCATGGAGGAAAATGTCCCAGGCTGTTATGCACAAAAACCTCTCAAAGCAATTGAAAGACTCGTCCAAACAAGCAGCAGAGAAAGTGACATCATACTTGATTGCTTCGCACATTCAGGTACAACTCTCATTGCAGGTGAAAGACTGAAAAGACGAGTGCTGACTTTCGATATAGACCCGGTTTTTGCGGAAATAACAATCCGCAGGCTCGAGAATTACCGAAAAACAGGCCGCACCGGCTGGCAATATAAAAATCCCTTTCCTGAAATACTCTAAAAAAACTGGTTGAGATAGCCGGATACGATGAAAGCGAACAAATTCAGTTCTTGACTTGTCTCGTTTCTTGTTTTAGAATAGAAAACCGGTGAGCGTTTAAATTGATAGAGTTCAATGGTGACCTATGAATAAGATATATACGGCTCTTACAAAACAGAAAAATGGATGGAGGATCGGTTGGATTGAAGAAGTTCCCGGCGTAAACTGCCAGGAACAAACACATAAGCAGTTGCTGGAGACCCTCAAAGTTACATTGAAAGAGGCACTTGAATTCAATCGGCAGGATGCCTTAGCTGTTTTGGGAATGGATTTTTCTGAAGAGCAGATAGCGATATGAAAAGGAACGAGCTGCTTCGGTATCTTCGCTCACAAAACTGTGAATTTATAAGAGAAAGGGTGAAACATTCCTGGTGGTTTAATCAATCAGTAAATAAAAGGTCTGCCATTCCAAGGCATAATGAAATTGTTGATGTTCCGGTAAAAAAGATATGTAAAGACCCTGGCATTTCTCCAATAAAATAATCACTATATCAACATTAATAGATGATTTATCGGTTGACAGGGGCAATTATAGTATATTTAAGCTTCGATAATTTTTATTGACTAATTTTTGGATTAACTTTACCATTTGATAGTGAAGTGGCCGCCCGAATAGTTAAAAGAGGAGTATTAATCAGTTTATTTGAAAGAGAAAAAAATGTGCGGTATAGTAGCTTATCTTGGTAAAAAAATGGCACAGCCAATCCTGATAGAGGGATTGAAGCGTCTGGAATATCGTGGTTATGATTCAGCCGGAGTGGCTCTTTTAGGGTCCGATGGCATAAGAATCAAAAAAACGAGCGGCAGAATCAGTGCCCTGGAAAATATCCTGGACAAGCCTGAAGCAGACGAAACCTTTGGTATCGGCCATACACGCTGGGCTACGCATGGCGAGCCAAATACTATAAATGCACATCCTCACCTGGATTATACCGGGAAAATCGCTATTGCTCATAATGGTATTATCGAAAACTACAATACCCTGAAAAAATGGCTGAACAATGAGGGAATTCAGTTTATTACTGAAACCGATTCCGAGGTTATAGCCCAGATAATAGGCTACTTCTATACCAAAGCTATAACAGGCCAGGGAGAACAAAACCTCAATGGTCAGAATAAATTCGAATGGGCAGTGCAGCGTGCCCTGCGCGAGCTGCACGGCACTTTCGGTCTTGCGATTATTTGCTCGGATTATCCAAATTTACTTATCGGCGCCAGAAAGGGAAGCCCGCTTATATTGGGAGTCGGCGAAAATGAATATATTCTTGCCTCTGATGCGGCTGCTATCATTGAGCATACCGCCCAGGCGATATATCTTGCTGACAACGAAATAGTTACAGTCGGTCTGGATGGATTTCATACTACAACTATTAATAATGTTGCAGTAGCTAAAGATGTCGAGCAAATCGAATTTTCATTGGAACAAATCGAGCTTGGCGGTTTCAAGCACCACATGCTCAAGGAGATTTTCGAGCAGCCTGAAGCTCTCAGTATTTGTATGGGTGGCAGGATTGACAGGCAGGAGCATAGAATCAAACTTGGCGGCATAGAATCCTATCTTCGCGAGTTGACACGCACAAAAAGGTTGATTCTGACTGCCTGTGGTACGGCTTTCCACGCCGGACTTGTGGGGGAATTCCTGTTCGAGCAATTGGCACGAATTCCGGCTGAAACCGAGTATGCAAGCGAATTTCGATACCGCAACCCGATTATCGAGGATGGTACAGTAGTTATTTCGATAAGCCAGTCAGGAGAAACGCTCGATACTCTCGCGGCTGTAGAGGAAGCCAAAGAGCGCGGTGCAACTGTGCTCGGTATCGTCAATGTCGTAGGCTCGACAATCGCAAGAGCTACTGATGCCGGCATATATCTGCATGTTGGTCCGGAAATTGGCGTAGCAAGCACAAAAGCCTTCACAGCACAGGTAGCAGTCCTGACAATGCTGGCAATTGAATTGGGCAGAAGAAAGCTTATCAGCACTGATGAAGCCGATAAATACCTATACGAGCTTTCACAAATACCGGAAAAAATCAAAACAATATTAGAGCAATCAGACCACATCAAGGAAATTGCCCAGGCTAATATCGAAAAGAACAACTGGCTCTTCCTGGGAAGAGGAGTCAATTATCCCGTAGCTCTGGAAGGCGCCCTGAAACTCAAAGAAATAAGCTATATTCATGCCGAAGGGCTTCCCGCGGCGGAAATGAAGCATGGTCCGATTGCATTGATTGCAGATGGTATGCCGGCTGTTTTTATCGCTACTTCAGGACCGCAATATGACAAGATTATGGGAAATATCTCGGAAGTTAAAGCTCGTGGCGGCAGGATAATAGTTGTCGCGACAGAAGGCGATATGGATATCAAAAAATGTGCCCAGCACGTAATCACTATTCCGGATGCTCCTGAGCTGTTACAGCCTATGCTGGCGGTAGTGCCTTTGCAGCTTCTGGCTTATCATGCCGCTGTTCTTCGTGGACACGATGTTGACAAACCCCGAAATCTGGCCAAAAGTGTTACTGTCGAATAATCATCTTATGAGGGGATTGATAAGAAACTATAAATTCATTTTATGGATTCTGCTCATTGCCGTTATAATTATCGCAATAATTCTCTTGCCAATAAAACAATGGCTAATAGCTATCCTGGAATGGACAAAGGGCATGGGTATATGGGGTCCAGTGATAATAGCCTGTTTTTATGCCATTGGCGCGGTATTATTTTTGCCAGGCTCATTTTTAACCATGTCCACAGGTTTTCTTTTCAAGGTTGTCCTGGGCACTATTACAGTTTCTGTGGGCAGTACTATCGGAGCTTGTGCCGCATTTATGATAGCACGCACATTCGGTCGCAAGTGGATTGTCGCAAGATTTGCTAAAAGTAAAAGATTCACAGCTATCGATCATGCTGTTGAGAAGCACGCTTTCAAAATAATCCTGCTGACCCGTCTTAGCCCGGCTTGTCCTTTCAATATGCTGAATTATTCTTTCGGATTGACTAAAATACCATTCTGGAAATATGTCTTTGGGTCCTGGATCGGGATGATTCCAAGCACAATTATGTACACTTATTTCGGTTCAGGTCTGCGTTCTCTGACTGAAGTTGCAGCAGGACGAATGGAAAAGGGCACCACAGAAAGGATATTTTTCTGGTTTGGCCTGATTGTTACTGTAATAGCTATGGTATTTATTACAAATCTCGCGCGCAAGGCACTCAAGCAGGAAATTCCAAACAATGAGAGCGATTCATTAATACAGCCGAATGATAAAACTGATTAAATGCCACGCTTTCAGGACTGAAAATAAAGATTAGTAAAAAAATAGCTCGAAATCCTGATTTTAAAATTCAGCCGTAATTATCGAAAACGAGAGAAATCGTATATTACTATATATAGTATATTACCTAATTGCCCTATTCGGAATAAAAATTTATGGTGCTACGTGAAAATAGGATTTTCAAAAGTACGGTTTTTAATACTGATAACGCTGTTGTTCCTGAAAATTTGATAAAATTTGGGGTTTTAGGACGGAAATTTATTGTCTAACAATTTTAAAGTTTTTTTAGATGTGTTGTCGATATCAACGTTAGTAAAACGTATTAGGCCTCAAAAGGGATTTCGGGGACATACAAGATATAGTGGTTATCAGCTTCGGAAAGAATAAAGGATACTTCTTCTGGAGCATTCCAAAAACAAGGTAATTTGAATGCCAGAATTTGAAATTAACAGTCGTTTTAAGTCTCGGAATCGTCAGGTTGTTACTGACGAAAATAAATCTGTTCCGGATGATGATGTATTTATGGAAAAAATTCTTGAAAATCTCAATACAACACCTATTGGTCATGTGTTAAAGAAGATTGCGTCACTTCCGGAAATCCGAAAAGACAAGATATTAAGCGTGCGCAGGCAGCTTACCGATGGCAAGTATGATCTCAACGAACGTTTGAATTTAGCTATGGATAAGGTTCTTGAGGACCTTACCGCATAGCTGATGGATAGTTATGAAACAATTTCAGGAATATCGTCATCCGGCTCGTCCATTTCAATCGGTTTATAGCCTGCCTGTTTGGATTTTTCCAGCTCTTCTTTGAAAGCGCTTATAACTTGTTCCTGAATTTTTTTTCTGCATTCAACATTAATCGGATGGGCAATATCCGCATGGAGTTTCAATCTGCCCTTGTAATCCTTTTTTGCCCGGTTCTCTTTTAGAGAAGCGCCGCAGTTATTGCAGTATTTGGCCCTAAAATGGTTATTACATCCACATTTATCACAATGGTCGCTCATTTTTCTTGAAGGCATATCAACGAAATAACCCTTTGCGCCCTGGATAATCTTTAGGTCTCTAACTATAAATTCGTCGTCCATTGTGATAGAGCAAATAGCTTTTAACCTGTCTTTTTTATTGTTCAACAACTTTACTCTGACCTCGGTGATCTTCATTTTCTTTGCCTCGCCTAAATGTTTACCATCTATTGTTGCTCACAACTATACATTTGCAACCAGTCTTTTCCTCAATTATATGCTGATACTCTATTGCTCTTGATTCATCCCCGCTCTCTAAAATACAAAAAAAAGCAGAACCACTGCCGCTCAGGCGGCAAGGCCCGATATTCAAATGCTCAACTTTTTCTTTCATTTCGGCAAGCTCCTTGTTCAGGCCGAAACAACTCGATTCGAGCATATTTGCGCATAGTTTTAAGGCTAAATCAATCCTGTTTTTTCGGAGATACCCATTAATTTTTATTTTGAGCCTCTTATAAAGTTCGGAATCATGCCTGTAATTTTCATAAACCTTTTTCGTAGATACACTTATGTCAGGTAAGATTAAGAGGGCAAGGAAATTAAAATTTTTATCAAATTTTTGTATTTTTTCGCCTTTTCCCGTGCATAATGCCAAAGGACCATTTAGAAAAAAAGCCACATCACTGCCTAAATTAGCCGCCATCTTGCTTAGACTTATGTAGTCGATTTCTGTTTTCAGAAATCTGTTAAGCCCGATAAGAGTCGCTGCCGCATCACTGCTGGCTGAACCGAGACCCGTGCCGGCCGGTATGTTTTTAGTCAGAGTAATTTTGACATGCTCATTAAGGCCGCGATTTTCCAATAACATCTCTGCCGCACGGAAAACAAGATTTTCTCTGCCCTCAGGCGCCCAATATTGTCCACGGCAAACAAGCTCAATTCCTGGATTTTCCGTTTTTTCGATGAAGATTTCATCGTGCCAATTAACTTTTGCCATTATAGTTTCGATTTCATGGAAGCCGTCGGGACGTCTACCTGCGATTAGCAGCGAAAGATTGATTTTAGCCGGAGCCATTATCAATAATCCTTCTCCAGCCTGAACCATTTGTTCTTTATAAATCATAGCATCTTAAAATTTAATAAGAGTTTTGCAAAAATGAGAAAAGGCATATATTATTTAAGAAAATCGCTGAACGATTTTCTTAAAATAATAATTATATCTTTTCGTAAGTCTGTAATATATAAAAAGTTCTGTTTGGAAAAGAAAAAATATAAAATCGTATTTTTTTCCGCCAAATTAGTTCTGGCGGATATGCCTTTTCTCATTTTTGCAAAAGTTCAAATTTAACTTTATTGACTAAAATTATTGAACATAAACTAAACATTATAGTATTATAATCGAGGCGCATTTTCTGTAAAACTATCTATTTTAAAATATTTCTATTTATTTGGAGATTAGATGTATGTTTAAGAAAAGGTCATTTATCACAAGTGCGGCGTTTTTTTTCGTTTCAGTTATTGTTTCAGGACAGGCTATTTGCGCAGAAAGCCTCAGTTTTAATAGGAAAACTCCGATAGTAGCAGTTTATGAAAAAACGCATGATACAGTTGTGAACATTTCCGGAACCAGGACAGTCTCGACATCTTCTCTTTCCGGTTACGAATGGCCTGATTTGTTCAATATGTGGGGGCCGCAGCTAAAACAGGAAGTTTCCGTCCTCGGCTCAGGCGTGGTAGTCCACGAGGACGGTTACGTAATGACAAATGCTCATGTAGTCGAGGAATCCGATAATATAAAGGTCATCTTCAGTAATGGTGACGAGTTCCCGGCAACCGTCATTGCATCTGATACTGATAAAGACCTCGCATTATTGAAAATAAAGCCGAATAAAAAACTTCCCTTTGTGCATCTTGGCCGCAGCGATGATTTAATGATTGGCGAAACAGTCATAGCAATCGGAAATCCTTACGGCTATTCGAATACCCTGACGAGCGGAATACTCAGCGCAACAGACAGGGACATCCGCGTCTCCGAAGGCACCTGGCTTCGAGGCCTGATTCAAACAGATGCTCCCATCAATCCCGGAAACAGCGGCGGTCCCCTGTTCAATATTAATAGCGAGCTTATCGGAATCAACACCGCCATCGCGGCTAATGCTGAAAACATCGGTTTTGCGATTCCGGTGGATACCGTGGCAAAGAACCTCGGCCAGATGATTATGCCCGAGAAATTGAGAAGGGTGCGCCTGGGCCTGGTTGTGGGAAGAATAAAAACCGCCGGCTCTTATACAGGCCTGGCGGTCGATAATGTCACCGAGTCAAGCCCTGCAGACCAGAAAGGAATAGAAGCCGGTGACATTCTTCTCGAGGTAGATGGACATGAGCTTTCCAACATAATAGATTTTTATATAAGAATGATGAGCAAGGACATAGGTGAACCCATCAAAATCGAATACGCCAGAGGTGAGGGCAGCTCCGTCAAAACCAATACCGTGACATTGAAGCTGCTGGAAAGACCTTTACCCGACGGGAAAAAGCTCGCGCAGAATTTCTTCCGGATGACTGTTTCAAACCTCGATGACAGGGCCGCAAAGCAGTTCGGTTTCGAGAGTGCATATCCTGTTTTAATAATCACTGCAACTGACAATAACGGGACGGCAGATACAGTAGGGCTAAAACCCGGCGACCTTATCCTGGCTGTCAATGGAAACGACGTTCATAACATGGACGAGTTCAGCGCAGAGATGGAAAAAATCAGCACAGGAAATACTGCCGAGCTGACCATCATGCGAATCGGCGTAGGCCCCTTCGGCCAGGTACAGCGCAGATACTCCGTAAGACTAAAAGCCCAAAGCAGGTAATAAAATAAGCGTTTGAGCAGAAATCAACATTGCCTATTTTAACTCCTGTCCTGAGTAGAGTCGAATGGATTGGCTTTGTTTCACAGCTTATCTCCTTTAGTTTAGTATTT
>CAYSHS010000074.1:0-12541 GCA_964430845.1 uncultured Pirellulales bacterium
TCCAATGATGAAGAAAACACTGAAAATAGCGGCTATATAATGGATTCCATTGTTTGTTTCTCGACTGATGACCTGAAGAACTGGACCGACCACGGAGTAGTTTTTGATGCAGATGATGTTTCGTGGATAGGAACCGCATGGGCTCCGTGTATTGTTCAAAACCATAACCAGCTTTATCTTTATTTTGGAGATCCATACTGGGGTATCGGTGTCGTAACGAGTACTTCCCCGACGGGACCATTTACCGCTCCAAAGAATGACCTTGTGGTCAAACGCGAAGGTCTATCAGGTGGTACTACAGGTGCGGATAGCACCTGGCTTTTCGATCCCGGTGTGTTAGTCGATGATGACGGCCATCCATATCTCTATTTCGGTGGAGGCGGGGCAAATCAAGCCCGTTATATATTGCTGGATACGAACATGTATGATGCCATAGGCTCAGCCATACCGATAGAATTCCCGGATTTCTTTGAAGCATCTCACATGCACAAATACAATGGTATGTATTATTATTCCTATGCTGATAACTATGACAATAACTATAGCGATCCGGCACCGACTCCCGGCTCTCAGGTCGCGTATATGACCAGCTCCAGCCCTACCGGCCCATTTGTGTATCAGGGTGTGGCACTTGGACCACCACCTGATAACTATGGAAATAATAATCATCATACTTTTTTTACATACCAGGGACAATGGTATTGTGTATATCATAACCGATACCAGGCAACTCAGGATGGAGTTTCGACTACTGAACATCGCAACATTTGCCTGGACAGGCTTTACTACAATCAGGATGGAACTATAAAACAAGTTATTCCAACCACTGACGGTTTGACACAATTAAAATACCTCGACCCGTTCGTTCGAGTTGAAGCGGAAACAATTGCCAAACAAAGCGGTATAGAAACCGAAGTGTGCTCAGAAGGCGGTATGAATGTCACTTCAATTGAAAATGGCGATTGGATACAGGTTCGTGGCGTCGATTTTGGTACCGATGCAAATAGTTTTGGCATCCGCGTTGCCAGTACTTATAATAGCGGAAGTATCGAACTGCGTCTGGATAGCCTTGATGGAACTGTAATCGGAACTTGCTTTGTTCCAAATACCGGTAGTGCACAAATATGGACGACGGCGTATTGCTCTATATATGAGGCCTCTGGTGTTCATGACCTTTATTTGAAATTCAAGGGTGAGCACAAGAGCAATCTTTTCAATATAAACTGGTGGCAGTTCAATATCTATTCTAATATAACGGTTGAGAATGTTGAAATTAATGCATCTGAAACTCACCAGACAATCGAAGGACTTGGCGGTGCTATATGTTTTTATAACGGATGGTTTACGGCTCATCCTTATAAAGAGGAGATTTTTGACTATGCTTTTAGCGGGCTGAATCTTTCAATGCTGCGCATTGGCAACTGGTGGCGTGGCACTGATGGTGAAGATACCGCTATCTATGAAATAGTTGAAGCCGCTAATAAAAGATTGGGGCATTCCATACCAATTTTGATAAGTTCATGGTCGCCACCGGCTTACTTAAAAAGTAACGGCGAAACAGCTAACGGCGGGACATTAATTAAAAAGAATGGTAATTACGATTACGAAGGATTCGCTGATTACTGGTACGATTCGATTCAGGACTACATCACACATGGTGTCACTCCAACATGGATTGGAATTCAGAATGAACCGGACTGGACCGCAGATTATGATTCGTGCAGATTCGATCCCACTGAAGGTCAATACGCAAGCTTTGGTCTCGCGCAGGATGCGGTTTTTCAGAAACTTCAAGTTAATATGTACTCACCTCCCAAGCTGCTTGGCCCAGAATGCGTTGGTCTTTGGGGCAACGCCACCGGGCTTCGAAATTATATGTCAAACATGAATTCCGATACTTTCTATGGTGTGGCACACCATCTCTATGGCGGCAGTACGGACGGAACTCCGGATGGTTACAATTCCGCATTCAATACGGTATTGAACACAACGAATAATCTCTTTCCGGGTAAGCCGATATTCATGACTGAATTTGGCGACATAGGCGGCTTGATTTCATGTGCAAATTTGATACATAATTCTTTGGTTGTCGAGCAGGTAAGCGGATACAACCACTGGAGTCTGATGTGGCCGGGTGAAATTGGTCTGATTGAAATTGAATTTCCATGGGATTCCGGTGAATGGACAAATCCGAAAGGCTACTGGCTCAATCCTTCTTACTGGTCAATGAAACATTATTCCTATTTCATCCAGCCTGGATATACACGAGTAACAACTCGCAATAAAAATGCTGATTTACTTACTTCAGCGTTTATTTCCCCTGATAATAATAGAATAGTTAGTGTGATAATAAACCGCAGTACAGAATCTCCGGTTATAGTGACACTGGATGTGAATTCATACGATTATGCGTATTCGCAAATATACCAGACTATGGGTGATAATCACTTCGAATCGATGGGAACTCTTCACAACTTACAACTCACTGTGCCTGTTTCATCTATTACTACAATCGTTATGGATAAGGAAGTGGAAGTTGGTCGGGCAAGTAATCCAGAGCCGAATGATGGCGCAATAGAAATTCCGACAAATGTTACTTTAAGCTGGACTCCCGGCACAGATGCTACGAGTCATATGATTTATTTAGGTACTGATTGCAATGAGGTCGCACTTGCTATACCTCAATCACCAGAATACCAGGGAAATGTCACTGCTTCGAGTTTTAAACCCTCTTCACTTTCTTCAAATACTACTTATTACTGGTCTGTAGATGAAGTCGCCTATTCAAGTGTTAGTCCCGGCCAGGTTTGGTCATTCAGTACAACACCGGCTGTTATGCATGCACACCTTGAATTTAATGAATCTCACGGTACGATAGCTTCCGATTCCACAGGAAATGGCTGGAACGGTACGCTTGTTGGTGATGCTCAATGGACATCCGGAAAGTTTGGCAACGCAGTGGATTTGGATGGCAGCAATGACTATGTCAGCCTGCCTGGCGGTGTGGTCGATGGCTTGACAAATTACACTATCTCCGCGTGGATTTATTTGGATACGGCAAGCGACTGGATACGCGTATTCGATTTCGGGAACAATAGCGGCGGTAATGGCCCAATTCGTTTTACTATAAAAAACAGTTCCGATACAGAGCAAATCAGCGGCCTCACCGCCCTGCCGACAAATATGTGGACACATATAGCTTTAACATATAACGGTAATACTGGTATTCTTTATGTAGATGGAATTGAAGTCGGCCGTAATAGCAATATGACTCTTAATCCCGACATACTTGGTGTCACCACACAAAACTATATCGGCAAGTCTCAATATTCCGATCCATATCTCAATGGGCGTATTGACGATTTCCGAATTTACGAAGGTGCTTTGGGTGCTTCTGAAATAGCTAATATCAGCCAGGTAGCAAGTGACCAATAACCTACCATACTCGAACATGAAAATAAAATTCTGTTTCAGCAATTTCTCAGAACGTTCTCAAATCGTATTCAAGCTCGAATCTCATTTTATGCTGAGCTTCTTCTTTTGCCAACTTGAGAAAAATATCTCGAATTTCCTTTGTATGTGAGACTTTTGACAAATCAATATAAAGTTTGCGTGCGGCCTCCTCTTTCTTCATGCCAATTACCAACAGGTCGTTATAATCCATTTTGGCATCCGGTTTTACATCTTTTACATGACTCGTGACACCAAGGTCGCCAACTTCTTCATCTTTTAAAATAATTTTCCCGGCTTTAATAGCTTCCAGTTTTTTCCTGTGTCCTAATTCCACTAAAGCTAAATCAGAAAGAACTTCCGCCATCTCGGGTTGCTCCACAAAATCTGAGAGCATCTTATAAAACATAATTGCTCTTATTTCTTCGTTTATTGCAAAATCTATAACTTCCTGAAAAGACTTAAACACTCTCATGTTTCAACTCCGATTTTACAAAACCTTTAATATCTCTATTATAACTCTAAGCGTATTTTTTCCAAACTTAATCTATAATCAAAAAATTATAATACTAATTAGTGAATAATTTCCTCTCGTAATATCTGCAAATATCTTTCTCCATAACTCTCATAAGATAACTTATTGGTATATGCATCGCCTGTTTTACTGTCGTCCAAATTTGTAGTTGGAGCTGGTTTAACCGGCTCGATTTGCGTATCCTCATGCCACTCATTCCATGATGTAACCATAATCAGGCGGTCAATACTACTATCTGTAAGATTCTTGGCCTTCTGAATCATTACTCGGAAAAGTGAACCAAATTCCTGGTTATTGTCCAACTTTCGTGACAA
Organism: uncultured Pirellulales bacterium; assembly: GCA_964430845.1. Lineage (GTDB taxonomy): Bacteria > Planctomycetota > Phycisphaerae > Sedimentisphaerales > Anaerobacaceae > JAFGPS01. The sequence goes on from CAYSHS010000074.1 coordinate 4,300, forward strand.
TGGAGCGTGACCGTTACGAACCGCTCTATCGTTAAAACCGGGTGTCACTGCAGGAATGAAAGCAACATCGGCACTATCTGCAAGCAGCTTCCAACTTGCCTGATTGGCAAAATATAAGTCAACCTTCGTCTGGGTAGCATATCCTGTTGCATCCATACTACCATAGACATCATAGTTAGTAACTCCATCGAGCAAGCTTATATCGCCCGGTACATTGGGCGGAGAACCGAAGACATAGTCACCCACAATATATAAGGAGAAGTTTGCATCTGACGCCGCTTTCCGGATTGTATCCAAACTTTTTTGCAATGTACCACGAGCTGAAAGAACTCTGGTCAGATATATGAATAAGACTGGTTTACCATCGATTTTCATGTAGTTCGGATGTCCAAAGTAATGTTCAGTTAAATAAGTTATATCAGTGCCAAGACTGGAATAGTCGGTAAAACTACTGGTTCTGCCTTCTGTTTCATAGAAAAGAGCTATCTTAAAATCACCCAAGTCCGGATGCTGTAGAATACTGTTGAGTATCGTGACATCCTCGCGTGAACCTGGTCCCCACCAACTCGTAACCCAGAGATTAATACCTGCATATCTGCTCCAGGATAAATGTTGCTTTATTATACTTTCATCCCGGTCATTGTACTGTCCAAGATTAGGTTCCTGCGGTGGTACAAGATGCCTTCGTAAATATTGCCCGCCATGGAAATCGTTAAAATACCATGGATAGTAATAAACACCGATGTCATAAGATTCAGTTGACAGCTCTTCAGAAGATTCAGTATTCATTGAAGTCCAAATTACCTTCTTATTGATATATCCGAAAAAAATACAGATGATAATCACAATTGGGATTATGTATTTTGAAGGATATGATTTCTGATAAGAAGTGCTCTGACTTTCCATAGCATTATTCCTTTATATAAGTTCTCAACTTAAACTCTATGTATAATTCTATCCGAATCCGGCATATAGTCAAAACATTAAGTCTATAATTCAAAACCCCGGAACATGATAAATAGAATAATTAAAAAGCGAATTACAACAAGAAAGTGCAATATTGTTAAAGAAGGTTGTTTTCCAAGTGTTTATAAATCGAGAATATAATATAGCTATTTTACTATATACCAAATGCTGCTCGCTGGGCTTTTTGATATTTTCGGTATGACTTATATTGCTGTTTGAAATATCCGCCTGTTCTTGCTCTTGCGGCGAAAAGGATACAGCCTATGATACTCGAGCTTGCACCCTTCATCTCACGGATCGTTCTCTGGGCAGCTCCCAGGTTGGTATCATCAGCACAGAATACCAGCAGAATCGCATCCACAAGCCCTGCCAGAACAGTGGAATCGCTCACCAGGAGTACCGGTGCGCTGTCAATTACGATATGGTCATAATTTCGCCGCAGCTCTTTGAGGAGCTGTTCCATTTTTGAACTTCCAAGCAGGTCTGCCGGATTCGCAGGCAGCGGGCCGCAATCAATTATGCCAAGACCCTCGATACCGCTTGATCTTATAGCGTTCTCGGATTTACACTGCTGCATCAGGATACTGCTCAGGCCGTAATTAAAATGCTGTGCTTCCAGGCTTTCGAGGCTGTTGCCTTCTACCTTGGGGAATAATGTTTGCAGATTCGGATTCCTGAAATTCGCATCTATGAGCAGAACTTTTTTACCTGCCGCTACGAATGTCGTAGCGAGATTGACTGCGGTCGAGGTTTTTCCCTCGCCCGCCATGCCGCTGCTGACAAGAATGGTTTTCAATGATTCGACCGGGCCGGAGAGCATAAGGTTCGCCCTCAAGCGTCGATAAGATTCACTTATTATCGAGTAAGGAGCCTGCCTGACAATCTGGCGAAGCTCGATGCCGCGGGAGAGTTTTTCTTCGGAAGCATCCGGGATAACTGCCAGCAATGGAATTCGCAGGAACCTGGAAATCTCACTGGGTGTTGTAATCTGGTCGTTGGCAAGCTCACCCATAAAGGCAAAAGCTATTCCAAGCAAAAAGCCCAGCATTGTCATAGTAGGCAGCCACATATACCACTGTCTTGAAAATATCATTTCGAGCGGTGCTGGTGCCGGCCCAACAGACTGAATCTTCGGGATTTCAGGGTCATTCAGAAGCGATGTTACTTTCTCAACCTGCTCATCTATTTTCTTGAGCATATCAAGACGTTCATCACGTATTTGAAGCTGCTTGTCGTAATCGATTCTCGCATTATCAAGTTTTGTCTTCTTTTCCTGGGCATCAGCACGAAGCTGGTCGAGCTTATCAATTCTTTCCTGCAGGACGTATAAAGCATCTTTTGCATTCGCAAGATTTGCCAGACGGGTCTGGTTGGCAATTTCTTCTTTCCTTAAATCTCGCTGTTTCATAGTCTGGCTTATCATTTCCCGCATGTGGATAACGTCCCTGTGGTTCTCCCCGAATCTTGTCAGCAGACCTGAAAGCTGTGTCTGCTGCTCAGTTATTTGCTGGGCAAGCGAAAGCATAATCGGGTCCTGCTCTATCATAAATTCGATTTGATCGTTGATAGGACCTTCGGCAAGTTTCTGGAGATTTTGAATATCTGCATTCAGCTGCTCCCTGCCCATATCAAGTTTTATCTGCTCAAGCTCAAGCTCCTGTAATATTTCAGTAATTGTATGCCGAAAGTTTTGAGTTTCAGGTGTCTCAATATCCAATATTCCGTATCGGTCTCTTATTGCCGATAATCCCTTGTTTGCATCGTCCAAATCTTTCTGGATGGACTTTCTTTGGTCATTGAGGAGCTTTAATTTATCTGACACTTCACTTTTTTCAACAGCTTCCTGCTGGTGAAGAAATAAATAAACCATTCTATTAACAATAACAGCGGATTCACCGGCATCACCGGCGGTCATTGATAACTCTATAAAATCGCTGTCTCTCTGTGGAAAAGCAACGAGCGAACCGTTCAAAGACCTTACTGCTTTTATGGTATTTTCATCATTCTGCCGGAACCATTTTGTCTGTCTGACTGTATCATCTTTCAAAAGGTCTTCCAAAGTGCTCTGCTGCTTAAGAAGATTTGCAATCGAACGTCGATGGGCATAGAGAATATCTTTTTGCGGCTGGGAGCCTCCGATTACCCATGGGTCGGATGGTGTAGGGGAAAGAACCTTAATATATGTAGTCGCGGTATATTTCGGGTAGTACTTCTGTAAAACTTTCCAAATTCCGAAACCTGCAATGAAGCCAACGGCTGTCAGGATAAATATTATTAATACATGGCGCCGTAAAATTCCCAGAACCTCTCTGGCTGTCAGCGAGGCAGAATCAGGTGACTTCAGACCTGCCGGAACTGACAATCTGTTTGAAGCTATGGGTCTTCTCTGAGCCATTTTAATCTCCGCTTAATTAAGGCTTCCATAAAATCAGGACGAAATACGCCCAATTGCCTGATTTATCCTGTCTATTGTTTTTTGTGTAAAATATTTCGAGCCAAGCTCCAGCGCCCTCTTGTACGCGGTCAATGCCTCTTCTTTTTTATCGAGCTTTTCCTTTATCATTCCCTTATGCTCATAAACCTCGCCGGGAATTACCATCTGTCCCTGCTGGGTATATTGTCTTAATGCCTCTTCGATAGTTTTTTCGGCTTCAATATCCTTCCCGTTTTTAAGCAGAACAAAAGCATACGTGTCTAAAAAACCCGGGTCGTTGGGCTTTATCTCCTGCACCCTTTTGGAATATTCAAGGGCATCAGGAAGCCTCCGATTGCTCTCTGCAAGCATATAAGCCAGGTTATTCAGCACCTTGATATTATTCGGCATTTCAGGCAGGAGACTTTCGTAATCATTGACTGCCATATTAATATATTTGTTATCGGAAGTATAAGCATACGCAAAAAGAAGCGTTTCATCTTTTTTCGTTATATAATCGAATCTTATCGGGCTATCCTTTTCTGTCAGCTCGATACATTTATTGATATAATCAATGGATTCATCATATTTGTTATTTATTCTTAATAAATAATACATGGTATAATTGGCCGCCAGTGAATCGGGATTTTTTTCAAGCATTCGGGAGCAGTGCTTCGTGATTTCATCCAGCCCGATAATAGGATACAGTCTCAGCATAACCTCGGAAGCATATTTCTCGTTTGTTCCTGTTTTATCGAGGGACAAATGAGAATATTGAACAGCTTTGTCCTCGTTATGAAGCTTTCGCGATGCCTGCGTCATTCTCACATAAGCCAGCGGCGCATAACTGCTGTCGATATACTTCTGTGCCTCTTTAATAACTGTTTCCGATTTTTCAGGATGCCAGTTGTCTTTGTCAGGATCACCTGTACCATTTAAAAGTGCCTGAAGGTAACCGTCGAACGCAGTAACATACAGGTCATCATCAATCTCCTTTCCGTCCTCATCACCACTGTAAAGCTCTCGAATTACCTCACACGATTTTTTATAGAGCTTTTCCGCCCTTTCGTATTCTTCCGCTTGTGAAGCATACATAGCAGCTTTATTCAGCCATTGAACATTATCAGGATATTTCTTCAGGATATCATCGTAGAAATTCTCAAGAGCTGTTTTCCTGTTAAGCTGCTGGTAAACACTTTCAAGCAGCAACCCTGCTTCTGCAGGAGGATTCGGCTTGCCAAGAACGTCTTTCAGCTCTGTAACAGCATCATTAAACCTGCTGATCTGGATATACACTTTGGCCAGAAGTACCACGATGGCAGGGTCATCCGAGAGCGATTTACTTGTTTTTAGATCACTTATTGCCCTGTCATAATCTGCCAGCGCGACATTGATTTCGCTTCGCAGTTGCCAGGCGCCGGGATTTGCTTTATTGCTTTGAAGATAATTATTTATTGTCTCCAAAGCCTTCTTTGTATCACCCTGCTTGAAAGCCAGCCAGGCCTGAAGCAATTTGGCACTCGGCTCGTCCGGGTATTTTTCCCTGAGACTTTGCAGCTTGTACTGGGCTTCGGTGATAAGTCCCACTGTAAGAAAAGCCCTTATCTGGAAGATAAGAGTATCTACATTATTATCTAAGGAAAGCAGCTCTTCGGAATATTTTTTTACCGCTTCCCTGTCATTCATTTTTTGAGCGACAAGTATTAAACCTCTCAGGACATCGATGTCCCTGGTGCCGTCATTATATAACTTTTCCAGTACTTTATTCGCGCCAGTATAATCTCCCTGCTGGTATAAATGATTCGCTAATAATAAACTATCCTGAGATTCCTCAAGAAGCCGTTGCGCCTGCTCATTCCTGCCCCTTGCCTGGAGGTACCTGGCATAATATAAAAGCACCTGCCTGTTATTCGGGTCTATTTTCCTGGCCTGCTCAAAAGCCGAGCCGGCAATATCGAAGAAACCTTCCTTGTCATCGGGATTGGCCGCATCCACAGCTACATTCATTGCAAGCGTTCCAAGCAACATTGCATTATCGACACTTGGTACAGCGGCCAGCATATCCTGACGGATTGCAATCGCACGGGCAGGCTCTGTCGGAGCGATATACTCTGTATATAAACCAAGCAGTTCCGAATCACCCTGGTTGAGGGCTATTGCTTTTTCCAGTGCATCCCTGGTTTCACTTATTTGGGCGGAAGTGGCTTCTTTACCAAGGTTTTGATTTCGATTATACAGCGCCATGGCAAATCTCCTGGCAATTGTACCATCGAGAGGATTCATATATGCGGCTTTTGTAATATCTTCCATGTAAGCGTAATTATTTCCGAGAGCCGCGTTAATACTGCTTCTAAGCATATACAACTGCGAAAAAATCGGCTGCTGCCTGAGACATTCGTCAACTTTTGCCAGTGCTGCCTTGAAATCCTTTTTAGCTGCCGTAAGACGGGCATCGAAAAACAATCCACGGAAACCATCAAGGTCTTTTTCACGCACAATCTTTAATACCTTTTCCGCAATATCCCAGTTGCTTACTGAAAGCGCAATTTCGAATAAGTGACCGGCAGCCAGTTTTATATTGCCTAATTCAGGGCTTTCCTGGTTCGGATCGATGAAATTCGCTGCATCGAGAGCAATGCTTAGCTGCTCGATTGCTTTCTGGCTATCACCATTTCTCCTGTAAAAGACACCAAGATTTACAGCACGTTTAACAGGATCGGATATATCCGACAATGCCTGCTGTTCAATTTCTGAATATCGCTGCCGGCTTATTTTCCCGGGATCCGGCTCTGAAAGAATCTGTCTATAAATATTGATGGCAATATTACCAGGAAACTCAGCTAAATATGTCTTCACTAACTGCTGCGCCTGCTGTATTTCATTATTTGCTATACACGTCCTGCAAATATTAATAACAGAAGCCTGTTCTACAAATTCAGGTTTAATTTGAAGAAGTTTTTCCAATAAATTTATTGCAAACCGGGTATAGACTTTTATATCTTCCTTCGCTTTTTGATTGGAGGCTGCCTTACCGGGACTTCCCTGCTGGTTTGCATCTGAAGCAGTCAAATTAACAATATCCTGTTTTTCATCCTGCGCAACAGACGCTTGAATTTGCCTGATTCGTGACTCGCTAAGCATCAGGCGAAGCCTGATTGTATCAGCATCATCAGCAGTCATCTTGTCCAGCTCTTTTTCAGCATCTTCAAATTTATTCGAGTAGATATATGTCTGAACACGAAGCTCCCGGCTTCTCTTGCTCGGTCCGTAATCTTCCTCGAAGGCATCTATGTTCTGCAAAGCATCCGAGAAACGATTAAACTGCAGGATAATCTCAACATAATCAAGTCTTGCATCAGGCTTTATCTCGGTTATACCGGAATAATGAGCATTTACGAGAAATTCATGTACCTCTCCAAGCTCATCGGTGTCCATAAACAGTTTTGCAAGTGTATAAGAAAGCTGAGCAAACTCAAGGTCCAAAGGCCATGGCGGCTGGGCGGGCTTTACTGCCTTGAGCTGCTCATACGCCTTATTCAATTTAACAATTGCCTGCTGTTTGTTACCTTTTGCAAGCTCTAACATACCCTGCCATTTTGTCACCATGGGGTCTTCACTGGTTCCGACAATCATCTCGATCTCGTGTACAGCCTGCTGAGCTTCGCCAAGCAATGTTTTTTTGTCAGCTTCGTTAATTGGCGTCAAAGGATTAATAATTTGTTCGGTATAGCAATTTGCGAGAAGCGTATTCAGTAGAAATTTATTTCTTATCCTTGTATTATTTCTCGGTCCCGGGGTATTCCTGGCATCAGGCCAGGAAAGAGCATCTTTGGCGATTTCTATTGCTTTGGCCATATCAGGCTCGTTTTTATATATAGAGAATCTCCGATGGTACAGGTCTGTAACCTGTATCGCGTAAACAGCATTATGCGTATCCAGCTTTAGAGCATTTACAGCAGCATTGATAGCTTTATCGAAATTCTGCTTACTCGATTCGAGTTTTGTATATTGCGAACATATTGAATAAAATTGCGATAGTGATTCATAAATTTCGGCATTCGAGCTGAATTTACTTTGAAGTGATACAAATTCCGGTTCGAGAGCCTTTAATTTTTCCTCAATTTGTTCCGGGTCACTTTCCCTTGCGAGCATGAGTTTGAAATTAAGAAGATTAATATATGCCTTAGGCTTATTCGTCGAATTGCTGAGACCCTGCTCGAGTAAATTTAAGGCCTTTTTCCTGTTTTTTTCTCTTTCATCGACATTGCCCTTCGAGGCGGCAAATTCACCTTTTGCAATAGCTGTTTTAGCTAAATTCAAATACACATCAATATTATTCGGCTCAAGCTCTTTTGCCTGCTCAAAGTCATCGGCTGACATATTAAGCATTTCTTCGACATTTGTTACAGAGCCCATGTTTGCCTGTTCAAAAGCACCCTCACCTTTGGCCAGATAAATGTATGTTCCGAGGTATTTTGTTTCTGTTTGCCCCTGATCCAGTGACGGAATTTGCAGGTTTGCCATATCATCTTCGAGCAGATTCGCTTCCTGTGCTATTTTCAGGAAATCACAAGCATATTCATTAACTCTTTGCCAAACGTCAGGTATGCCGCTCTGGCCTGATATCTCGAAATATCTCAAACGTCCGTATTGAGCCTTGATATTATCAGGCTCTATCAGGAGTATTTTGTCCCAGCAATCCAGGACATAAGGCCAGTCTCCTGTTTCAAGAAACAAATCCACCATGTCGAAAAGAATTTTTTCTCTTTCCTGGTTAGTTTTTACTCGTAAATATGCACTGCTGTACTTGCGTTTGGCTATGTCATAGTGCTGGTCTTTTATTTCCTGGTCTGATGCCTGACG
>CAYSHS010000075.1:0-12342 GCA_964430845.1 uncultured Pirellulales bacterium
TTTTCATATTACTTTCCGCTTCGCCAATTCAATCATATAACATTGGCGGACAATAAAACTCCGATTAAATTCAACTGTGAATTACTTACCTGATTGTAAAGGATAACGTTCGGGCAGTCAAGAAAATTGGCTAAAATAAAAAATGAAATCATCGTTGATAATAAAAAATAAGGAAGTAAAATTATAAATTAGACAGGATAATAAAATGTTTCGGAAAATATATCTTTGTAAATCCTGTAAAATCATGTAAATTCTGTTCTCTTTAACACGGAAATAATGACGAATTAAAAAAGTATGGATAAGGTCGATTCTGATCAGGAAATTCTCGAATTTGCGATATCCCGCGAGAATGAAGCATTTAATTTCTATCTGGCTTTAGCAGGTCGGGTCGCTGACCAGAATATCCGCAAGCTGCTTGAAATTCTGGCAGCAGAAGAGTTGGAACACAAAGCCAAACTGGAACTGGAGGTTACAAAGACAGGCAAAACGGTCTCAACCATGCTCAAGCCTCCCAGGCCGGCAAGTGAATATATCCTCTCGAACGACCCTTCACCTCTCGATATGGATTACAGGGATGTTCTTTTATTAGGAATAGAAAAGGAAGATGCCGCATTCAGGATTTATATAAATCTTATTGGAAAAATTCACAATGAGCAGACCCGGGAAGTTTTACTAATCCTGGCACAGGAAGAAGTAAAACACAAGCTCCGCTTCGAGAACGAGTACAACACCCTCCAAAGAAACACCAGAAATCAGTAGTAACATGTCGTTTATTATCTGGATGAAATGATAATATAGAAACAAAACAATATCTTTTTTCTTAAGAAATGAAAATTTTTCGCATTTTTCGGGCAGGAAACAGCGATTTTGTAATTTTTTAAAAAATATTTCATTTTTTCATAGACTCTACTGTAATTACAGTATATACTGTTGTTACAGTACTAAGATAATAGTCAGGAGAAACAAAATGAAAGAAGTAAAACCATCGGATTTGGAAATGCAGATATTGTCGGTTCTCTGGGATAAAGGCAACTTGACTGTGAGAGAGGTTCTTGAAGCTATGCCTGACGGCAAGAAACGCGCATATACATCCATTCTTTCGGTTATGCAGGTTATGGAAAAGAAGGGACTTCTCAAACATTCGACACGAGGTACGGCTCATGTTTACAAGCCTGCGGTAAACAGGAAAAAAATTATCCAGCCGTTCATGAAGAAAGTTCTCAACGAAGTATTCGGTGGCAAACCCTCTGCTATGATGCAGGCACTACTAACAGAAACGCCAATTGATGATGAAGAAATGGCACAAATACAGGAAATAATCAAAGAGGCGAACACAAATAAAAATGGAGAATGAAAATGAGTCAGTTAAATATAATTCTTGAAAGCCAGTTGTGTGCGAATCTGTTATCAGCGCTTTTGCATAGCCTCTGGCAAGGGCTTATTATCGCTGGAATTTTGTTATTGTATTTAAGGTCTAAGGCAGCGCAAAATGCTAATACGCGTTATATAGCGTCACTGGTTGCATTATCTTCTATTCTTGTTTGCCTTCTATTTACCTGGTCCATTCTTAATTATGAACCCGCTGTGACTATTGAAGAAAATACTGCTATAACTGAATCACAGGTTCAAACAAGAACAGTCACGGCTGAACCTCAAAGAAATCAATCTGCAATAACTCATCCTGAAATTCAAAATACATCCACAAGTTTTAACTGGAAGCCGCCTGTAATTGGCTTATGGCTTACCGGCGTGCTGATAATGCTATTTCGTGCGATTTATATCATAGCCGGAGGTGCGAAACTTCAAATACAATGCGATGATTTGAAAGATGAACGTATATTGGAAATTTTCGAGAAGTTGAGAAAGAGCCTGAGAATTACTCGAAAAATAAAAGTCGCGGTCAGCGAATATGTCACAGTTCCGGGTGTAGTTGGATTTTTCAGCCCCCTGCTTCTCCTGCCGGTTTCACTTGTTACAGGTGTGCCGGATGAAGCTCTAAAAGCTATTCTCGCCCACGAACTTGCGCACATTCGCAGATACGATTACTTTATAAACTTCTGCCAGATGGTTATCGAAGCAATACTGTTTTTCAATCCGGCTGTCTGGTGGATAAGCAGACAAATTAGAATCGAGCGCGAGGTTTGCTGTGACAACGCAGGCATCGCCTCTATTGGCCGGCGGATCAGGTATGCGGAGGTCCTGATCGGCTGGGCACAAAAAATGAAGGAACGTGACATGGAAACAGTAGAGGTTGCAATGGGTTTCGGCAAACAGAACGATAACAGCGGCATGTTAGAACGAATAAAAAGAATCGTAAGCTCTGACCATCGTCCCGTCTTAAAAGTCTCATGGCACATCGCGGCGATAACATTATTTTTATCTGTCGCAACTTTAGCCGCTCTTTGGCAAGGAACAAATATGACAGTAGCTTTCGCTGGAAAACTCCTTACGCCACAGGAAAGAATTGATAAAATAACAGAGATTGAGAAAAGCCAATTTACTATCGCAGATAGAGAATATACAAAAGAAGATAGAATCACGTTGTCTGGTAAAATCAAAACCATCGACAATAAGCCGCTTAGTGATGATACTTATATTGGAATAAGATATGAGCAGCCGCACGTAAGTGGTAATACTGGTTGCAAAATATCAAGTCATCCCAATAGCGTGTTTTCTCCTGATGGGAACTTTTCAATAAAAACTGATTACGGCTTGATCTGGTTTCAGATTGAATCGGAAGATTATGCACCTTCATTTGCTGGTCCATTTCATACTGATTCTGGAGGCGAAATAAAAGATATTGAATTCATCCTGGATAAAGGCTTTACAGGTACAATCCAGGTAATAAGTGATAATAACGAACCAATTAAAGGAGTTAATCTGGCTGGCGGTTATCAACATATTACCGGTAGTGTAAAAAACAATATTAAACTAACTACTGATGATAATGGCTTTGCAGTTTTAGAACACGCTGCAAATGTTAATATAACTCTGGAAGCAAAAGAAGATGGATACGAAACTACAACATTCAAGGATATTAAACTTACAGAAGATTCCCCTGTAGTTCTCGAATTAAGAAAAGCAAAACCTACAAGCGGAGTTGTATTTTCAAAAGTCACTGGAAAACCTGTTTCCGGAGCAGATATAAAACTGATAAGATCAGGTACACAATCTTATGGAGGAAGAGGCTCACCTTTACTTGCAACAACTGATGAAACGGGACACTTTACAATAAATACCCTAAGTAAAGATACTAATTATATACTCTTTGTGGATGCTCCTGATTATGCGTTCAAACTTTTATCTGATATATCAGCCGGGCAGGAAAATCTGGAGGTTTATCTTACAGAGAAATTTAATATTAAAGGTACAATCATTGGGCCGCTGGAAAAACTTGAGAATAAAGACGGTGAATATATCATACGTTATTCAGTCGGAATTTTATATGAGCAGTCCGGATACTGGGATGCAAGTAAATATGCACAGGTAGAAGTTCACGAAGGTCAGGGATATTTTGAAATAAACGATCTTTATGGAAATCAAGTAAGAATCGACCAGGACGGTTACCAGAAAACACTTGATATAGAAAATGAACCTATCAGGGAAGTAGTTATCGACCTTACTGACAAAGCTACTGATATCCGTGAACAATATAAAAATCGCCAGGTAGTTATAAAATTTGATTATCCCAAAGATTACCCTGCTCCGGAAGGGATATTCAAGTTTAAATATATAGATCCTAATTACGCTCCTAATAGCTTCAAAAATCATGATATCAAAATAGTAAACGGACAGGGAGTGTTTGAGATTCCTACTCCGGGAAAAGTAGCATATGAAAATGAAGGTATATCTGGATACTGGTTCAGTGAAATATATGAGCTTAAAGTTCCTTACGAAGAAGAACCATTTGTACTTACAATCCCGGCAGTACCGGCTGGTCTGATTCACGGAGAAATTTTTAATCCCGATGGAACAACAGCAAACAATGTATCTGTTTCTGTTGTCGCAATTGAAAAATCGCCACTTATGGACAAAAACTCTTCACTGAATGTTCAGAGCAAAACAAGCACCGGACCGGCAGAGCAAGATGCAAAATATGTTATCTCACCTTTGCCGCTTAAAGGTAAGTATGTCATAATAGCACACAGGGACTTTTCATACATAGTTAGTGATCCTATCGAAATAAACGATAAGACACCAATTCAACAGTTAGATATGAAATTACCTGAAGGAAGAAATTTCACAATTAAAGTAACTGATGAAAATGGAAAGCCAGTAAACAAAGGAACTATCACGTTTAGTTATAACACGCCATGGAACCACAGTATCGGTTTTGAAACTAAGAACATTAATAAAGATGGAGAATTCCAGATAACTAATTTGAATCCTGATGTTCTAGGTAATTACAGTATAACAATTAATAATGTGCCTGGATGCAGACCTAAAATATATATTCTTGATAATTTCGATAAACAGTCAGAAATAAAACTTGAAAAGGGTTATGTTGTAAAAGGCAAAGTAATTGACGATAAAACCGGCTGGCCTATATCGGATGTCGAGGTTTATGCTCTGCCTGAAGATTATAGCACGCCGGAATCAACAGCTTATCTCGATGCAGAACAGAAAACGGACAAAAACGGCCAGTTTATATTCTCAAACATGGCTCAGCACAAATATAAATTATCCACACGTACGAGCAGCAAATATATGAATGGAACATTTTATTACGGAAGTTTGCCAGCAACCGCTACCGGCGGCCAGGAAGAAGAAGTAGTCATAAGAGTTATACTTTCTGAATCCAGCAGACACAAACCTCGAAAACCTGATTAGGAAATATGGAATAGAAAAGGGAGATTAAGATGAGTCAGTTAAATATGATTATTGAAAGCGAGCTGTATGCACACTTATTATCAGCACTTTTACACAGTTTGTGACATGGACCAATCATTGCAGGGATTCTAATATTATACATGAGGTCAAGGTCTGTACATGATGCAAACGCTCGCTATAAATTATGCTTCCGTGGTAACATTATGGATTACTTCATGTAACCTTTTTCTTTGTAGTAACGAGCTGCGCCGGGATGCAGAGGAACTTCATATCCATTCCATACTGTATGGATATTGTACGAGAAGTTCAGGTGACTCCATTGCAAAAGCTGCTGCTGTTCATCCATCGCTTTAGCTACATCGTAAGCGAAATCGTCCGGTGTATCGTCCCTGCAATATATTACTGTACCGGTTCGTACGACAGTCGGTATTGGTCGATCTACGCCGCGATACAAGCCGGGTGGAATTATTCCGAGTTCTTCTTCGCCATCTCCTGCCAGCTCATTTAGCAAATCATCAGGCAACTCGATAAAAGTAAGGTCGAACTTTTGACTTATCTCAGTCCAAATTCGCCATTCGGGAGCAGTTGACATGACTCCCCCGCCGCCGATAACGACATCAAAGTTTTCCCGGTCATCAGGTGTATTACCTATCCGGCCTCCAGCGGCTTCGACGGTTTGCCTGGAGAGACCATAATATGAAAGGATACGTGTCGAGTCACGGCCAATGCCTGCGGTTAATATCCGTACAGGCCAGCATTTCTCTTTGACCTGTGACAAGTCGGTAATACCTGTTCCTGTTTTAGCGGCTACGAGGACATAGCTTGGATCCTGGATATTGGCAATCAGACGCAGGTTTTTTCTGGGTTCATCTCTCGCATATGTCCCTGTTCCACGATAGGCGTCACGAAGGAACTGGATTGCGACCGCGCCGAAATCAACTGCTCCAAGCCCCGGCTCATTTCGCGGTGCGAGTATTTCCGGCACAGCCGGGTCCGGCCTGTAAGGAGGCGGCGTTCGTGCTTCGCTGACAATTCGCGGAGCATCAGCGGCATTACAGTTATAACATATCTGCACATCGTAGCCGTATGGTTTCATAGCTGATTTGACAATTTCAGCCATCGCTCCCCATGGACATACTTTGCAGGCTCCGCCAAAAACAGGCTTTTTTGCTTCGATACTGCCTGTTCTAACAGCAACTGTATTTTCATTCTGATAAGCTCCCCCACTATCACGAGTGAATTTGCCCATTTGGTGACACGACATTGAAAATAAAACCGGCAGAACCAGAATCAAACATGAAAAGAAATGATAAAATTTTGACATGACAGCACCTCACAAAACCTGTTTTACAATTTCAATACAGAGAAACTATCCCGACCATTAAGACAAACAAATTGAAATAGATTTCTCTATAACATCAATATTCTTACCGAAATTCTGCAGAGCCGTCAAGAATCTTTTTCCAAGAGAGAAAGTCCAAAGGAATCAGGCCTTGGTTAGTAATCCAGGATTGAAAAATAATTGTTGAAAGACAGAAATATGATGATAGAATCACCTTAAAAATGTTGAGTTCTGAGTCTTTACTTTTAAGCCGGCTTAACACTCAAAACCAAAAACTTATGACTAAATAAGATTGAGGAGATTATAGCATGTCAGGAAAATTAGTAATTATTGCTTCAATCGTTTTATCATTAACTGAATTTTGTTTCGCACGGATGGGACAGTTACCAGTACCGGCTGATTCTCAACCTTCTTCACTTAATATTTCCGGCCAGCAATATCCACGTATCGATTCAGCCAGACGTGCAATATTTCGTATTTATGCGCCCCAGGCACAAAGCGTTCGAGTAAGTCTTGGTAATATCGCGTTGACTAAGGGAGAAGATGGATACTGGACGGGTGCTACAGGGCCGCTTGATGCTGGTTTTCATTATTACCAGTTGATTATTGATGGTCTAAGCGTATCTGATCCTGCAACTGAATTATTTTACGGTACCGGAAAAATGTCAAGTGCTATTGAAATCCCCGAATCCGGAGTGGATTTTCATCTTGTAAAAGATGTGCCGCATGGTGATATTCGGACAGACAGGTATTACTCGAATCGAACAAAAACATGGAGGCGATTTTTTGTTTATACTCCGCCGGGCTATGATAGCGATATTAATAAAAAATATCCCGTGCTTTATATTCAGCATGGAGCCGGAGAAGATGAGAGATGCTGGGGCTCGCAAGGCAGGCTCGATATTATTCTCGACAACCTGATTGCCGAAGGTAATACAACGCCCATGTTAGTCGTGATGACTAATGAGTACATTGTCAATGATATGGGAGGCTCATACAATTCCGAGCCGTTCAACCGTTTCATGGACCTTTTCAAAGATGAATTATTTGACACTATTATTCCCTATGTGGAAAGTAACTATCGTGCATTAAACGATCGTGAAAACCGGGCAATAGCCGGTCTTTCGATGGGTGGAGGATTCGCGTTTAGAATCGGGATGCTGAATACCGATAAGTTCGCCTGGATTGGTGTGTTTAGTTCCAGCGCGTTTCGCGGCCAGGGTGGTAATATATTCGACGCGGAGGCACAGATACCCGGAATATTTACTAATCCGGAAAAATTCAACAAGGCTCTGAATCTGCTTTTTATCTCTACCGGAGAACAGGACCATTCTTTCGATTATACCAAAAAAGCAGTTAGCACATTCAAAGAGAAAGGTCTGGATGTAGAGTATGCAACATTCCCCGGTGCTCATGAATGGCATGTATGGAGAAAGGCATTGCATGATTTTGCGCCGCGTATTTTCAAAAAGAAGTAATGTACCGATGTAAATCACAGGAGAATTAATTATGCTTAAGAAAATAACTTTAATAATGTCACTGGTTGTAGGTCTTTTCAACTTTTGTTATGCACAATCAACAGAGCGAATCATACCAGAAACAAATATTGGTCAGGCAGAGTATCCATGTATATTGCCCGACAACCGGGTAATGTTTCAAGTCAGAGCGCCGCAGGCACAAAGCGTAATGGTAAGTCTCGGTAACACAGTTCTGACAAAAGGCAATAACGGCATCTGGACCGGCACTACAGGACCGCTTGATCCTGGTTTCCATTATTATCAGTTGATTATCGATGGCGTAAGTGTCTCCGATCCTGCAAGTGAGGCGTTTTATGGAACAAGTAAGATGAGCAGTGCTATCGAGATTCCGGAAAAGAGTGTGGATTTTTATACGATTAAAGATGTGCCGCATGGAACTATTATATCAAAACGATATTTCTCGAAATACACAAATTCATGGAGAAGAGTAAATATTTACACTCCGCCGGGATATGACAGGCAAACAGATAAAAAATATCCCGTGCTTTATATCCAGCATGGTGGCGGCGAAGATGAACGTGGATGGGCACAGCAGGGAAAAACAGATATTATTCTCGATAATCTTATCGCCGAAAACAAAGCCAAGCCAATGCTCGTGGTTATATCGAATGGTAATGTACCCAGCCAGGGAGGTGCTCGTGGCGGTTATAGCGTTGAAGGAATGGCGGGTTTCAAAGAAGAATTGATTAACAATGTGATTCCATTTGTCGAAAGGAATTATCGTGTCTTGACTGACGCCAAAAACCGGGCACTTGCAGGTCTTTCTATGGGTGGAGGTCAGGCTTTTTATGTTGGATTGCCTAATGCCGACAAGTTCGCATGGGTAGGTGTTTTCAGCACAGGACTGTTTGGCGGAATTGGAGGCGGTGGCGGCATGGGAGGACGAGGAGCAAGAGGAGGAGGCGCGACAGGCGGCGGATTCAATGCAGAAGAGCAAATTCCCGGACTATTAACTAACTCAAAATCATTCAACGACAAACTCAGCTTGTTTTATATTTCAGTTGGCCAGCAGGATCCAAGGCTGGAACCTACAAAAAGTGCCGTGGCAACTTTTAGAGAAAACGGATTGAAAGTCGAATTTGCTTCATTTCCAGGAGCACATGAATGGCAGGTTTGGAGAAAATCGCTTCACGACTTTGCTTCACGATTATTTAAATAGCAAAATAGCTGATCCTAAACTCCCTGGATTTTTTTCTTGATTTCCTTCGTTAAATATGGTATATTATTACAAAACGGAGATTTTCATCAGGAGGATTGTTTCTTTGATTAGGAATAGGTACAGGGATAGGAATATTATTCCTCTTCCTAATCCTAACTCCTATAAAACAAGGGGGACAAAATGAAAAAAAAAGTATTTTGTATCGCAATCTTATTCGTGTGTCTCAGCGGAACTGTCACCTTCGGCATTACTCCGGTCGGGCAGCCTGCGGCAAGTCTTAGAGATCACTGGCTTGGCCTGGGTATCGATTATTCACACACTGAAATCGACCTCAAGGCTGAAAATATTAAAAACGTAACATTATTCAAGGAAAGTACGATTAAAGATTTAAAAATTGACCTGGCACTCGGAAAAGCAAATGTATGTATCACAAATAACTGGGAAGTATTTGCAGGTTTGGGAGCGGCTCAGGCAAATTTCTGCGATCAGCGATATAGACCATGGGGCGATTCAGGCAGTATAGAAACGGACAAGTTCGACCTGAACACCGACATAAGTTTAGCCGCTCAGATAGGAACCAAGGTGACTTTATATGAAAAAGCTCTGCTCAAGGCTGGAATTGCCTGCCAGCTTACATGGCTTAGCCTGACAGGAACACTCAAGGAAGAGGTATTAAAAGATGACACCTTTATAGCCACAGGCAAGGCAGATATCAATACAGACCTGATGATACTACAGGTTGCACCTGGCGCTTCGTACCAGTTATTTTACGGCTTTTCGATTTACGGCGGACCTCTCTTTCAATTGATTAACGGCAAAATAGATGGAAAAGGCAAAACAGGTCAGCTCATCGATTATTCCGAAAGCGCAGACCTTAAAACAGACTCAAACTTCGGCGGATGGGTCGGTCTTCATGCAGATATCGACATACTTACAACTATAAACCTCGAATACCAGGTGACAGGCTCGTCCAATACTATCGGAGTGAATTTTATATCCAAGTTTTAAAAAAGTGACTAAAGTGAATTGATCCAGCTTTAGTCACTCTATACACACCACATTTTCATCATTTTTTTTATTTTAGCCACTAACAATATTTTTCTTGAATATATCTGCGAACATTATATATTTTATGCCATTAGAGATAATATTCTGGCAATTTAAATAATTTGTTTTTTGCAGAAAATAGCAAAATTAAATGCAATTTTGAATGAAAGGAGAAAAAATGAAATTTAAATTCTCAGGCTCAGTTATCCTTTTGGCGTGCTTATGCAGCTCTGCCGCTTTCGGCCTCTCTACAATGGGAACTCCGACAACAAACCTCGATAAAGGACAATGGAGCATAGGATTTGATTACTCAAGAATAAATATCGATTTGAAACTTGATGATATGGAAGGAACAGCCTTTTTCAATAAAAACAAATTAAATAAAATTGAAGCCAAAAGCCTGATGGCCGAATTAGCTTTAGGTATTTTTGACCAATGGGAAATTTTTGGCGGTTTCGGAGTTGCGGAAGCTGAATATGATGAAAGAGTATCGCAGGTGAGCGGAAGCTCAGCAGTAACTATATTTGACGAGCATGAAAGCGAGGATGGTTTTTCGGCCAAGTTAGGAACTAAAGTTACATTTCTCAAAAAAGGACCTCTCAAATTAGGCACATTGCTCCTGGCAAACTGGGATACAATTGACGGAACCTACAGAGAACAGAGATGGACAGACGGAACTTATGACGGCTATGTCCAGGGTGACCTCGATGCTGATTTCTTGACAATCAAAGTAGCACCCGGTGCTTCATTTAATTTTCTCGGCTTTTTAACTGTTTACGGCGGCCCTTTCTGGCAATGGATCAATGGCAGGGGACATGCAGATGTTGAAACAGATACTACATCATCCGCACAAGATGGCGAAGCTGATATCAAACAGGATTCTTCCTTCGGAGGCTGGATAGGATTTCAGGCCGAAATCCCATTCAATATGAAATTAAATGTCGAATTCCAGAAAACCAGCTCATCGGATGCACTTGGTATAAGTCTGGTTGGAAAATTTTAATAAAAAATCGTATCATGGGCATTTTGCCCTGAACCGGAACGGTTTAGGGCTTGCCTATGGAGCATGACCAGAGCCTGTCCTGAGAGCAAGCTAAAGAGAATGACCATACCACAGCTTGAAAATACATTTTTGTTAGAAACGCTAATTTTCCAAGCAAATAAAGCGAGCTAAAGTTACTCTACATAGTTTAGCTCGTTTTTTTCATTTTTTAGACATTTCCAAAAAATTTTTAAAAAGTACGAATTTTTTCGTTGATTTTTACGAAGACTTTCGTATAATTTAGCCGATAGAGTAATTTAGAGTGTGCCCGGCACGCCGTCTTTTTGTTTTGGCGGACAAAACCCGCTCTACAACGCAGAACGCGATACGTAGAACGCAGTACAAATAGAAAGGAGATATTTAAGTGGCAAAAAATGGCAATTTTCGACCGACAGACAGGGAGTTGACAATCCTTGGAATCCTCTGGGATAATGGGCCGTGCACGGTACGGCAGGTCAATGAAATTATGAGCAAAAACGCCAATACAGGCTATACTACCACGCTCAAACTAATGCAGATAATGACCGAAAAAGGATTGCTTTTACGGGATGATTCGCAATTCAAACATGTCTTTAGTCCCGGTGTAACAGAGGAAAAAGCCCAAAAACAATTAGTTGGTGATTTATTAGACAGAGCTTTCGCAGGCTCGGCGGAAAAACTTGTCGTGCGGGCACTTTCTGCGAAAAAAGTCTCGTCTAAAGAGCTTGAGAAAATCAAAAAAATGATCGAGGAAATTGAGGGAGAATAAACATGTTCGCGATTGAGAATTTCATTTCAGATGAAGTTATTCAAAAAATCGGCTGGTTATTATTGCATTTTATCTGGCAGGCAGCGGCTGTCGCACTCGTTTTGACATTTGTATTGAGAGTTCTGCGGAGATTCTCTGCAAACATACGATACATAGCCGCATGCCTCGCTTTGGCACTTATCGTAATGCTGCCGGCAATAACAATGCAATTCATAAAAATTTCGCCCCCTACTGCTGCTGTTATCGAAACGAATCCGGTTATCGAGCAGAAAACAGCAACGGATGAATCGACTTATGAAGCTCCAGCAACAAACACAACAAATATTGTTTACGTCCAGCCGGAAAATGTTATTACAGAACGACATATAAACTGGAAAGAACAAATAGTGACATTTATCGAACCGAAACTTTCAGCGATTGTCACTATCTGGCTGCTCGGAGTTTTTGCTCTTGCGGTCTGGCATCTCGGCGGTTATGCACAGTTACAGAAATTACGAAGAAATATGGTCAAACAAGTCGATTCTTCTCTTCATGACAAGCTGAAAATATTAGCTCAAAAACTTGGAGTAAATCAGACCGTAGAACTTTTGGAATCGGCTTTAGTTCAAATTCCTACGGTAGTAGGCTGGCTGAAAC
>CAYSHS010000076.1:0-12304 GCA_964430845.1 uncultured Pirellulales bacterium
CCAATCCTTTAATAGCAACGGGTTAAACGCAACATCATATATTTAAAAGATGAATTTTCTTAACCGCTGTTTTTTCTTAAGGCTCACTAACATGCTCAAACAGCCGGACCTTTTACATTTTATCACAGTTGGCTACATAATTTATTGAGATGTTACGGTTTTCTTTTCATCCTCCTGCCATACATATCAAAACGAGGCCGACAATTCGGAGAAGACCCAAGCGTTTCGAGATTTTCTTGATAAACTGTTCCGTGTCATTCGGCGCAAATAGGAGGCTTCTTTTAGGTGAAGTGCTTTTAGGTTATACATTACAAACCTCCTCATCATGTCATAGTCCTCGCCGACCAATAACTTCTCATCGAATAAGCCTATTTTGTCGAACACATTTTTTCTTATGCACGTTCTGAAAGGCACTATAGGAAAACCATTCCTGAAAAGGTCCCTGATAAGAATGTTCCTTTCGGTATATTCAGGTCTTTCTATAACTCGTATCGGTTTCGCATTTTCATCTACCAGGTAATCATCGCAATAAACCAGGTCAGCCTCGGGGTGCTCCTCGAAATGCTGTATATGTTTGGAAATAAAATCGGGTGTCATCATGTCATCGCAGTCGAGCTTGATAACATACTCACCTCGCGATTGTTTTATCCCGATATTATGCGTAGCCGCGAGACCACAGTTGTTTTGAGACACATATTTTATCCTATCGTCCTTAAAGCCATGAATTATATCCTCGGTACTGTCAGTAGAGCCGTCATTTATAATTATTAGCTCGAAATGTTTATAATCCTGTGCAAGGACACTTTTTATTGCTCCTGCAATATATTCAGCAGCATTATATGCAGGAATAATAACGGAAACTAAAGGTAAGTGTGACATGGCTATAACAGCGGTGTTTTCATGGGCTGGAAGCCCATGATACGTATTAATATCTATAACGC
Source organism: uncultured Pirellulales bacterium (assembly GCA_964430845.1). Classification (GTDB taxonomy): domain Bacteria; phylum Planctomycetota; class Phycisphaerae; order Sedimentisphaerales; family Anaerobacaceae; genus JAFGPS01. Next base: position 942 of record CAYSHS010000076.1, read on the forward strand.
GCAAGTCAAATATACCTGAATTGTTTTCACACCAGTTATGGACACTACCGACGCAATGCTTTTCAAAACCATCAATTAAAAATCGCGAAGCAGCATTACTGCCATGATTTTCAATTTCCAAATTGAGATATTCAAGGCAGCGCTCTTTTCTGTCAATTGCGTAATAAGACATCGCGCGCAGGAGATTATAATTTTGCATCTTTTTTGAAATATCATTTCTGATTTTTTCTATACTATCCAGCGTAATGATACAGGAAACGAAATTGCTTTCGTTGAACCTGTCAACTGCCCTGACAATGTAAATACTGATACTATCGTCATCGACTTCCTGATTTTCCCATTCATCGAAAAGATGTCCGTACCTTGCAATATAATCATTGCATTTACAGTTTTTCAGCTCTGTGCTTATGTTAGTGCCAGGGTACGTGAGAGCTTTTTCCCTTATCTTCATTAGTTTGTAAAGCCAGTAAGTCTGGAATTTCGCCCTTCTGCTTCTCGGGTCAAGATTCGGAAGCTGTCCCTGCTGGGAAGATGAATGCTCGATTTTATAGGTTAAATATTCCGGAATATTTTTAAATTCGATGAGATTGGTAAAACGAGCGTACTCAGCCGCTTTCGCGAGCCAGAATTTATCCGAGCCGTATGGATGCTCATCGTATAACCCGATAGTTTCAAAAAGGCTTTTCCTGATAATAGCAGAGCCATGCCAGCAAACGTATAATTGTGAATTATAGTTTTCCATTATCTGCCGATGTGTGACAGGAAGCTCGATTTTGTCGCAAAGCCGCATGTCCCTGAATTCGTCCAGTGTCATAAGGTAAAACGAACCGACAACGCCCAGCCTGTCATTATTTTTTATCTCGCAGTAGAGCTTTTCCAGTTTCTGCGGATGCATAATGTCATCAGAGTCCTGAATAACGATAAAACCGGAATTCGCCCGCTCAATCGCAAAATTCCTCCTGACATAAGGCCCCTTATTATCCTCGAAATAATATGGTTTGATTCTCTGATCTTTTTGCGAGAATTGCTCAATAATTCTTTTCGTATTGTCACTGCCTGCATCATCGAGCAAAAACAGCTCCCAGTCCTGCATTGTCTGGCTAATTATACTCTCGATACATTTGGTCAAATATTTCCCGCAGTTATGGCAGGCTATTACAACTGACACTTTTGGGCCGGTCTCACCTAAAGCAGCTTCTGTATATGCAGCAGGTATTGTTTCCGGCCCGCCATGTTTTTTGCTTACAGGAAATCCTTCGATATCTTTGCGATTGGCAAAAATATTGGCGTTATGCTTAAATTTAAGATATTCGCTGCTTCGCCGATGAAGTACCTGCTTTGCACCTGCTTTTTCCTGTGTAGGATAGTTATGATAAATGATAGTTTGCGGCCAATATATCACTTTACCAGGCTCGCGGTATTTATTGATTATTCTATACGTTAAGTCACTGCCCTCATGCCCGAAAAGAAGCGGATCCATACCGCCCAGGGACAGATAAATATCACGTCTCCATGCGGAATTGCCCTCCTGGTTACAGTATGTCGGAAATGACTGATTACCCAAATCGTATATATTCGCGCCAACAATATTATTTGTTGGATTCTTTGGGAAAGTCCTTCCTCGCAGGCCGAAAATATCATACCTCTCGAATGCTGATTTTATCGACTGAATATAGCCAGGCTCGACAAGAGCATCATCATCAAGAAACGCAACTATTTTCCCCTTCGCGAAATAAACACCGATGTTTCTGCCTTCCGATAAATTGAAATTTATCGGGCACTTAATATACTGATTCGTATAATCCTTAATATACTCATAATCACAGCCACCATTATCTACCACAACAATTTCATAATTACCAGTATCCTGATTAGAAACCGTCTCAAGACACTCTCTTAACTCGTCCTTCCTGTTATATGTCACTATAATTACCGAAACATCAATATTCCCTGTATCCTGATTGGCTTTTCTTTCCAGCTTCTTATAATCCATCGCGGACTTGTATTTTTCAATATATTGAACAGCATCGGCAAATATTTCCTTCTCAAACGCCGTCTTTGCTTTCAAAAAATAATCAACTGCTGATTCAATACCGCACACACAATCCTTTTTTCCTGTGTCCCTGTCATATAAAAATTTAAATATATCTTCCTTTCCAAAAAATTTCCCGGAAATCAGACCTGCTCTTTTCTTAATTCTTGATGAAACAAGCTCCGGCAAAAGCTCCGCGTTTCTGAAAATATAGTAATTCTTCCTTAGAAAATTGACGAAAGAAAACAGCCCGGAATATTCAAATGCACGTTCGGAATTATTTTCAAAACATTTCCTGATTTCAGTGCCAAGCTCCGAATGATTTACTTTTTTGCACAGACCCGTTTTTGATAATACCCCATCACCTAAAAGGATAGCTTGCTTACCTCTTAACAGCCCTTCAAAAGCCACTGTGGAATTAATAGACACTACTAAATCACAAGTTTCTATAATATCCCAGACATTGACATTATCAACTATCCGCAGGTTTTTATACCTATTCGACAAATCTGCAAGCCTGTTTTTACTTTGCTCTTTTGATTTGGGATGGGGCTTAACAACAAGACATGATTTCTCAGGCAATGAATTCAAAACAAGCTCGACAGCTTCCGCGACATTACCAAACGCCGAAAACCTTGTAATATTAACATCTTCACCAACCTGTCCCGGGAAAAAAATAACTTTCGAATCCCTGTCTATTCCCAACGATTCTTTGAATTTTTCTTTTTCGTTTACTCTTTCAGGCTGCTCCCATGCACTCGAGCCTGACTCAATCACATTTTTAATATATGTCTTTGTATCTTCCAATTCGACCGGAGAAAGACAGTCTTCCAATAATGAATTATCTAAAGAACATTCAGCATTAATTCCGGATTCATCTATATACCAGCTTCCAGGCAGCATACCTTTTTCCGCGTAGAAAAACGGGACTTTTTGTTTAGCCAGAAACCACCTGATCATGCCGCGAACATCTGCCATCCCGTTCCAGACAATAACTACGTCAGGTTTAACCAGATTTAACATACTCTTAAACAGGAAAAATCTTTCAAGTAATTTGTTTGGATTTGCCCAGAGAGAAAATATTTCAGCCTGTTTTATTAACTCATCCGAAATATCTGCTGAAGAATTACTTATAAGTGAATTAAAGGTCTTTTTTGATATATTATCATAGTCAATAACATTATATTTTTTTAGATTCTCAAGGCTCAGGCCGCTTTTGCAGACTGTACAAAATACTTCATAACGGCCGGATTTATTCAATAAATCATAGAATCCGCAATAAGCATCGAAAATCCACTTGTCGTTAGTTTCTATGGAAAAAAGTAATCTTATTTTCTCATTCATTCTTTCTTTTTAGCTTTTTAAAGCTAATCCTGTTTTAAATATCCTGAGTCAGTGTCAAAAATACTCTAAGCATTTGTTTGCTGATTGTATCTATATTGTAACCTTCTTTTGCTTTTTTATGACCGTTCTGTCCCATTCTTAGGCGCTGCTCAGGAAAATTATACAAGTACTCGATATACTTTTCCCAGTCCGCTTGTTTGTATGCGATAAACCCGTTAAAATCATCCTGTATATAGCTCCGGTAAGCGGCTGTCGGACTGCAAATTACAGGGAGCTTCATATAATTATAAATCGCTGCCTTATTCGAGGGTTTGGACTGCGCAAAACTGCAATTCATAAATAACGGGGCAAGGCCAATATCGGAGGCCGTCATCAACTGCGATATTGTCTGCCTGGACCATACATGAAATTCAACAATATCCCCTAATATTTTTTGTGCTAATTCTTTATTATCCTCAGTTCCTAAAAATGTATTTCTCCGTTTTTGTGAAGTTGCAATTATTACACGTAATGAAATCTTTTTACTTATATTCTTTATAGCTTCCGCACAGGTTAATAAATAAGGAACATTATCGCAGAAACCTTCCCAGGCAAGGGTTAAAACATCGTCTTTGCGAAATTCACTTCCAACCAAATCAGCATCGAAAGTCTGGGTATCAATAGGGTCATTTAAAATACTTACTGATACCCCTGGCGCTAATTCTGATATTATTTGCTTCTGAAGTACCGAGCCTGCAAAAACATGAGAACAGCATTTTTCCAGAAATGATTTTAGCAAAACATTGGCGGCAGTAACATCCTGGGGAATTTCATTGCCTGAAAATGCCTCGAAACAATGCGCTTTGGATTTTGTTGCTGTACCAAGTGCATCCGAGAACGAAAATACGATGTGTCTTCTATCTTTCCTTATTTTATCGATATTGTCGAGCCAGAATTTATAATCACGATTTTGAGTCAGAATAATTTTCGACCCGATTTTCATTGTATCTTCTTTTTTAACGACTGCTGTTTCTGCACCATATTCTCTCAGGAAATTTGCCGGCAGCAGAATCCTTCTTCTATCTGCCGGGTTATCACAACCTGGATTCATCAATGGAACAAATAAAATCCTTAAAGGTTTATCAAAGTTTTTTATTCTATTGCTGTACCTTTTAAATAAGTTTTCGCGGATGGATAATATTTCCCGGTCCGGCAGCCTCCGTATGATTTTATCTATAACATCCTGTTTGTTTGAGACAATTCCGATTGCGTAAGCATCACTATCGTTATCGTAGTTACGGTGAATCTCGTATGGAAATTGTTTGCTTTGACCGGCAAGCTTAATAAAACGAAAATATTTACTTATAGAGCTTTTGAACTCTTCGGCAGTTAATTCATTTACGTGATGCGGATTATATGGCTTTTTAGTAACAGGATTTATATTGGGTCTGGGTGTAGAGATAATTCCTGCACCACCATCGGACATAACTTTCGATATGCCTGATAAAAAAGCGTGTATGTCATTCAAATGTTCGATTGTCTCGAAGCTGTAAATAACATCGAATCCTTGGTCCCCTATCGACATATCACAGGCATCGGACACGATATAATCCAGGTTCTTTTTACCTTGTCCGTATTTATTCACAGCGTGACTGATATTGGTAGCTGATAAATCAATCCCTATTGCTTTTTTAGCTGTTGAGGATAATAAGTGTGTGCCGTAACCTTCACCGCAGGCAACATCCAGAACATTCAATGACTCCGCGAGATATAGAAAAGTCATATACCTGTTCCAGTGCTCAAGCTCCATTTGAGCATTCCATGACTTACCGGGCATCATACACAATCCATCAAAATAATATTCCCCGGAATTATTTTTCTCAGCTCCGGGCTTATTTTCGAGTAATATATCAGGATAACTTTTTTTCATATTAATACACTTTTTATGAGAATTCAAGCATGTGAAATTAAATATTTCCCCGATAAGCGACTATAGTTTTTTTGCCTTTGCGGATTTGGTTTAAATGTTTTTCCGTTTCATCTTTTCGAGCGATTATGGCAATGTTGAGATTATTATACAGTCTTTGTATATGTTCACGCTGGCCTCTATACCGCTCCAAATTAAGAATGTCTTTTTCAGCAATCTTTTTTACAAGAGTCTGTGTCTGCTCTGAGAGAATTTCGATTTGCCTGCCCGTTATGTCCGAGTTATGAACAACATTTATCTGCTCCTCTAACAGTTTTATTAACCTGTTCAGTAAAACAATATCCTCATGCTGCGCAGCTTCGAGAGTATTCGTATTCATAATAATTATTCCTAAAAGCTAAATCTTTTGTGCCTGTGCTATGCTGTGCTCGATTTCTTCCAGCAAATTTGCCGCATCTGTATTTTGCGGGTCGAGCACGAGAATATCGCGAAGAACATTTTGCGAGGCTTCGATTTTTCCATCTTTCATATAAAGAGCCGCGAGAGAATACATAACAGATGTATCGCCAGGGTGCATATCGAGGTACAGCTCCAGGTAATGTGTCACCTGCTCGAACGAGCCCATCTGGCAGGAAACCTGAAACAGACCGAGCAGACCAATCATATTTTCACTATCCAGCTCAAGAGATTTGAGATACATATCGAATGCGCGGCGATAATCATTGTTCTGCTGAGCCGCCATGCCAAGACCGGCATAAGCCTTTGCGCATTTTGCATCCAGCCTGCATGCTACTTGAAAAGCTGTTATGGCATCCCCCAACTGGTCATTCTGCAAAGCTACCACGCCAAGACCGACATAAGGAGCGGCCTCGTCAGGTCCTAAAACAGCGGCTTTTTCGTAGTATTGCCTGGCACGCTCGAAATCGCCCATAGAACAATAACAGTCTCCCAATTCCTGCAGAATTTCAAAATGCTGTGTCGAATCATGCTGCTGTTCGGTATTATTTGGAGTTATGTCCATGAATATTTATGTCCTTCAATCGTTCTTTGAGCCATTTTTAGCAATTCAATCGCGGCGTCGTATTTCTTTTCCAGCCGCCTTACTTTCGCCTCAAGCAGCAAGGTATTGACCGTAGGTCTTAGCTGATTAACCTCAACACACAAATCCGCCGCTGAATTTTTATTGCCTGCCTTGTACAAAGCATTTGCCGCCAGGCTTTTCATCCATAATTCGTTCCTGTGATTCTCAGCTATATATTCATAAATCTGCGCAGCCTGTAACCAGTTACCATCATTTTGCGCTGAAAACGCCTGCTGAAGCATATTGTCAAATTGAAATGGAAATTCCTCATACTTCGGCTTTCCCAGCTTTATTCCGGCAGCTTCCAGGGAATCAGTCAGTGACAAATGCGGAAAGTTTTTTCTTGCTGAATATAAATCTTCTTTTTTTAGAACTGCCGCCCACAAGCTATCTGTTGCATCTTCCAATATATATCCTGTCCCTGCACCTTCATTATTAATTAAGGCATAGAGTGGATTTTCAACATACATGTCTCTTACAGGAAAACCGCCTGGTATTATTGCTATATATTCACCTTCACATTGCTCTAATGCCGCGTCTATTTGTTCTGCTTTAGAAGAATCAGGTCTGACTGATACAAAAACCAGGTTTGGCATATCGGTGTTAAGCCTGTTAAAATCTTTCTGTGAGATTGGCAGGTATAGTTTATAAGGATAAAAAGTATGCTGCCAGATAGAACCGATAGTTTTCCCGGCCAGACTGTCAAATTTGTCGGTCACAAATATAATCGACATATCTTTAATTTTAGGCCAGGGCCTGGCGGGTCTTGCAGTTCGTATCGCCAGAACGTTTTTTAGATAATTCTGCTTGTCTTTACGCTGCTGAACAGATATTCTGTCGCAATCCCCCATAGGATGATAATACTGCCCTGTTATTTCATAAACGTGATAAAAATCCGTAAAGAAAGCAAGCCTTCTTGTCATGTCCCAGTCTATCAGGATATTAAGCTGCTCGTTATAGAAACCGGTTTTTTCCATAAGGTCACTGCGATGCATCATGCTTACATGCAGAACATGATTGAAATGCAGCATAAAGAACCTGTCGAAATCCCTGCTTACCTCCACGACTTTGCTCAAGACCTGCCTGCTTCCATCCTGTGATACTTTACAATATGCCTTGTATAAGTCGCTGTAAGCCGCCATGCAATCAGTTCGGTTTTCGAGTGCATCGACAAGAGTTTCAATATGACCGGGATAATAAATATCATCGTCGTCAAGATACGCGATATATTTACCTTCCGATTTTTGGAGTGCCTCGTTGAGCGAGAATGCCTTGCCGCGATTTTCTTTTCTGTTTATAAATACCACGCGGGAATCATAAAAAGATTCGACAATGTCACTTACATCTTTGCCGCCATCGTTTATTACGATTACCTGCAAATTTTCATAGCTCTGATTTAAGGCGCTTGACAGAGCACGATAAAAATATTTAGGACGATTGAAGGTTGGTATAAGAACACTAACAACCGGTCCATTTTGACTGAATTCTTTTTTCATTTACAAAATATTCGACAAACTCATGTCGGAAGTCTCCGTATATTTATCGTTTCCTCCAGCATTGGAACAGGTATGTGATACCTTGCTGCTATTCCCGGATTCGATTTTCGCTTCGAGCCGGATTAAAATATTATTAACATCAGCCAGTTGCTTTTTCAGAGGATAATTTTCCTCGACAAATCTTCGATACTGGAGCGGCTCATAGGAATCAGACAGCACTTTTTCACAAAATTCCTCGGCGATATTAAATAAATATTCAGGCTTGAAAATCTCGCTCGCCCCGGGGAAATTGTGAATAACAGGCTTTAAGCCGCACGCCATCGCCTCGAGGATTCCCATTCCCTGGCTTTCAATTGTGCTTGTCGAAACAATATAATGTTTGTTTTTTAGCCATACATGCACATCTCTTTGCAAGCCATCGAAGAAGACAACGTCCTGAAGACCGAGAGCAACAACCATATGTCTTAAATATTGTTCGAGACTTCCATCCTGAAACTGTCCGGCGAAAAACAGCTTGTATTCCGGATCAATGTAATGGAGCTTCTGCATACACTGTAACATCATTGCTGGATTCTTTACCAGCCTGAGGTTGGATAAAAATGCAATATTCTTTCCGCGCTGCCTCTCAGTAAAAGAAAACCGCTCGAGGTTCACTCCCCCCGGTATAGTCAGCAAAGAAGTCTTGTTTTCAATATCAGGAACTCTTTCGGCAAGAGCTTTTTTTACAAAACTGTTTCCGACTGTAATAAGCAAATCTATATTCGACCAGTTTACCTGCTGCGGCCACTGCTCATACGCTTCGTACCGATGCAGCCTGATAATATTTTCACAAACCTTCGGTTTTCGTGAGCCTATCACAGCAAGATTCGTGCACCACTCGAACCATGATATGTCACTCCATTTCATTAGCTCGTATAGCTGATCTTCGGTCTGGCCGTCAAAGAGTCTTACTTCAAAACGCTGCCTTGCGAATTCGTAAATTTCACTGAGAAAATTCATTCCGTCACCGCCGCAGAAAAAGGCTACTTTCGGCCTTTTCGATTTAATCACCCTGAGCATGGGTGAGAGAATTTCCTGCCCGGGACAGATATAAAGAGACTGCAAAAGCATTTCAACTGCACCGGCCTTATTGTTTTGATTGAGAAATTCATTCGCTGCTCTGTTTAGAACATCGACATTTAATATATCCATCTTTTTCATATCATCAAAAAGACAGGCGGCTTCATGTGCCCTGCCGGTAGCAAGATATATTTCAGTAAGGTTCCACAATATCTCAGCGGATTGACCATTTAGCTTCCGTGCCTTGAGAAAATAGGTAATTGCCTCTTCCGAACGCCCGAGGCAATAGAGAATCGCGCCGGTATCATTAAGCACTTGTGCATCTTCACCTGCAAAATTCAAATGCTCCTGCATATAATGCAGAGCCTGCTCATACTGACCTGCCTGCGCTGCTTCCAGGCCTTTATCGTAAAAATTTGTGTTTCCGAATGACTCTTTCGGTATTTTACCATTCGGACCTGAGTATTTGTCTGGTCCCATTTATTACTCCTTTTTTAATATGTGGTTTTCCATATAAAAAACCTGAATTTGCAGGGTAAGATATGCTTTTTTGTATAAAAACAGTGTGCAAACACACCCTGCATTCTCATTAGGCATTATTATAAAGAGCAAATTTCGTGCCGCTATTATATTTCGATGTTTATGTGTAATTCAGTGCTTTTTCCCTTATAAAATGTATAAATATCAAACACGTATAGTTCAGCGTTCAGCATTCGGGAATATGCCAAACTCAACTCTCAGAACTCAGAACGAACTTATCAGTTTATAAAATCCAGCAGAGACATAGACATAAGCTTGCCGGCAATCGACAAAGACATCTGATATAAAATCTCACGACGGGATAAATCTACAGTTATTTGTGCAATATCAGCTTCCTGGAGACGTGTTGACTCATCCTCGGCATTATATTGAATATCAGTCAGGGTTGATTTGAGATTATCCAGAAAACCAACTTTGGAGCCGACAGTAACCTCCGTTTGCGTCAGAAGGTTGCTTATCTCTTCTATCGAGCTTAACGTAGTATCCTGAAGCTCTCTTATCTGCGATTCGGAAAGATTTGCCTGGTTATTCAATATATCTCGAATACTGATTAAAGTACCAAACAGGTCATAAGTGCCGGGAGTCCGGACCAGGTCCATGCCCGTATCCTTGATTTGTGTCGTATCGATATATAAAACCTGCCCGTTTTTTGAATTTGTCACAGCAAGGTTCGTATCCGTGCCGTCGGTAGCAACTGAAGTTAGCCCCCCGTCTATGGAAATACTCCAGTTTCCCTCCGAGCCTGTTACCGTCAGCCATGTGTCACCAGTGACGCTTGACGTGCCGGAGCCTTCTTTGGCTCCTGTATCGCCGAAAAAGACGGGAGTGCCGCGTTCATCGGAGCGGAAAATATTATCGCCGACCAATACAGAAGACATTTGCATACCCGGTGCAATCTCAACATTTCTGTTTTGCGTGCCGCCCCGGTACGTCACGGAAGTGATTTTCCCATCGGCTCGTTCCACCTGGTACGGCACAGAGTCTGTATTGCTTCCGCCAAAAATATATTGTCCTGTATTCTTGGTATTGGCTAACGTAACAACCTGCTCAAGTATAGTGTCAATACTATCTGCAGTTCTTTTCCTGGCGTCTTCACTGTAAATGCCGCTTATAACCTGGGTAAGCTGTGTTCTGACATCACTTAATGATGATATTATACTCTGAATTATGCTTGTGGAAAGGTCGAGTGAATCCATAGTCTCTGAAATCATATTTAAATAATTGTCCAGGGATTTCTGTTTCGTTTCGAGTCCCATCACCTGGTAAGCGGCAGTGGAATCATCGGAGACCCTGTTAATGCGGGAACCAGTGGAAACCTGCTCCTGCAGCTTTGTCATTGCATCCGTATTAATCATCAAAGCGAAGCTTACATTATTGTAAATGTTATTTAGTGAATTGCTCATAATAATTCCATCATCGAAGATAAAGAATTTTGAAGCGTGCTCATATATTTTGCCATTGCCTGAAACATCTGCTCGAAAATCAGCATTTGCGCAGCTTCGTCGTTTATATTTACGCCGCTTATTTTGCTCTGCTGGTCAGAGAGGTTCTGAATTGCGGCATTGATGTTTTCCTGGCGAATATTCCTGGTAGAGATTTCCATGCCGATATCTGTCACCATACTGCGGTAAAAATCCCCGATTGTCATGGAATCAAGATTATCCAGCTGCAGGTCTCTCAATTGAGCAAGCTTCAATAAATTTTCATTGTCAGTCATATCAGGCCCGATGGAGGCTGCAATGCGGCCGGGCGAATCGGTAATATCCGGATTTACGGCGATATCGGAAGCATTTTTGCCTGAAAAGAAAGTATTTATCCCAATTGCAGCTAATACACCGGTCGTATCACTTTGGGCGAGAGCATCGACCTCGAGATCAGGAAGGTGCCCGGCAAGTGGGACGTGCT